>CAKZPJ010000144.1 GCA_937138955.1 uncultured Flammeovirgaceae bacterium
TAGTAAGTTATTATCGCGGTAACGACCTTCGTAGTAGCCCCGCATAATCATATCGCCCCCCAGCGTAGCCAATTCAATAAAGGGAGTTTCGCCCTGACTGAAGTAGCCGAATAGTTGCACTGCTACGATGTCATCGCGCCGAGTGAAAGGTTTCCAGTAATTGCGCACATCTAGCACTCCTACCGAATAATCAAAGTCGCTACCCAAGGCTTTACGATGGATACGCTGCCGAAACTCGGCCAACATTCCTGAAGTAGTATTAAGGACGTTATTTCTATTATCCAGCATCACGCCAACATCGAACCCCACTGCCCGATAGGGTTCCGCTCCCCGAAGCCCCTCAGACGATAGCGCCCCATCAGGGTCAAGATCAATATCGTAAGTTTCAGTATAGCGAAAGCCCAAACCAGCGTACAGTTGTTGATGTACCCGTCGGTAGGTTAAATGCTCTACTCCTAGTTCGGTAAAGGAGAAAAGCTCCTCGTTGGTTTCCGGACTGGCATTACCGATGCCGTAGTAAAACTGAGGAAACTTCCGAAACGCCAGTTCGCCCCGATGAATGTACCGCTCATGAGGTGAGAATATAGTGTATTCAGGAGTGGTAATTATTTGATTTTCAAGTGTGTAGCGAACCGAGACGGCAATAAATGAAGTTCGAGTAGAATCTGCCGAAGGGGGAAATAGTAGCTTACCGCCAATTCCGAACTGCCAGCTAGTTTCAGGTGAATAGCCCGCAAACGGAGCTACTACCCACCGTAAAGGAGGTTTGCTTGGCTTCCGGGGAATTTCGCCGGAAAAAAGGTCAATTACTTTATCGGCCACATCAAATACCGAACCTTGCGCTAGCAGTTGAGCCGAGTTGCTAGCAAGCAGAATAGTCGTAATAATACATACTTCGGTGACATTTCGTAAGTAGCGACGCAATGATCCGGGGTTTGTGGTCAAAATTGAGGGTGAGGATCAAACTCCAGGTATTCGTCGCTAACTTCAACTTGGTAGTTGCGCTTCTTCCGTTTGTTTTTTATTACCTCTTTAAGTTCCTTCTTCTCTTCGGCCAAATTTTCCTTAAACTGAGTTTTGGCTGCTGGAATATCGTAAGAAATTTTGTAATCTTCTACTGTTCCCTGGGCTTTCAGAAAAAGTTTAGTGGGAGCCGCATTATCCGAAACCACTTCACCAAAATACTTTTTCCGACGAGCTGCTCGCTCCCGAGCCTTGGCTGATCGTAGGTGAATACTTCGCATCGGCACATCAAAATGATAGTCTATCTGATTATCAAAAGTATGAGTGCCTCCTACCGTAATATCGGATAAGTTGCTGTGTACTACCATTTTGGGAACATGAATCTGCTGATCTTGGATGCGGATGTAGTTCCGAATATCGTCAAACCGGAGGTGATCGAGTTGTTCTTCATCCACAAAGCGAGCGATACGCTGCATCGGCTCAAAATTGTTCAATTCACCTTCTTGCAGAGTAGCGTAGATTTCAGATGTAAGGGAAGGGTAGCGTACTTGCAGATTACGATCTAGATTCATTCTCCAATCTGATGTAGCGTTCACTTTTCCCTTCAGATGGTAAGCGGTGAGAAAATCTTGCTGAAAATTTTCAAAAACGTAAAATGCGCTGTCTACGTAAATACCTTCTACGCGGGTACGTCCCTCAGTACGAATAGTTTCGCGCTGGGCATTCACTACCGCCGAAGCGTAGGCCATTCCTCCAGCAGTTTGTACCGAAAGGTCTTGAATACGAGCAATCTGATTCCGTAACTTAAGTTTACCTTGAACACTTCTTCCTCGGAAACGGCGAAACTTCAATCGTTTCACGTCGCAGGAGAAATCCAGTGTAAGTCTAGGGCTAACTTCTAGGCGATAAGGCTGCTTTTCAGAAACCTGCTTCCAATCCTGCGAGACACTTCGGGAAAGGTTACCATCAAATGAACTACTTAACCTACCGGAAAACAGCTCATCCAGATCAATAAGATCGGATTGCAACGAAGCATCAATTTGTACAGGCTGCGTTTTGGTCAGGGCGAAAGCAATGGCGTTCTTAAATTGACCGGTGAGCGAAAAGTGGCTGTGCCCCCAGTAACCTGAAGCTCGACGGATTGCTAAATGATTATTTTGAACCTCAAACGTACCGGAAATCTGCTGAAACGGTAGTTGGCTATCACGCAGCGCAAAAGAAACATCTTGCATTTTGATGACTCCCGAACTCTGGGTGCGATGTCGACGATTCAGTTGACTGCTCTTAAGATCGTCTATACGCCCCCTCAATTGCACATCAGCCGTAATCTTTCCCTGGGTATTTTCAAGTTGAGGAATCGGGTAAAATGCCAGTAATGATGGTATGTTGAACTGCCCCTTAAAATCTGTATCCAGATACAAATCACGAAAATTACGTAACTGTAAGTTGCCACTCAGGGGCTTTCCATCCAGCGTAGCCCGAATGTTAGCAAAGCTTAATTCTGAAGTACGAGTGTTTCGCTCTGAGCCATTGGTAAATGAACCTGATAAGTAGATATTTTCCATTTTCTTCCGGTAATCAGGGTGGAAAAAGGAAGCATTCTGGCAGCCGAAGTCTAGCTGAATAGCGGGTTGATAGGCTAGTCCGGCTACCTTCCCAGTTAATTGTACCGCACCCGTACTTCGGTAGTGCTGCCAAGATCGTGATAAAGACTCAGGAAGTACACTCAATAAAGTCTGAAAATCAGTATGGTCTGCTGATACCACTAAATCTAGTTTTGTTTGATCAGTATGGTCAACCCATCCTTGTACCTGAATTTGCGTTTTGTTCAAGCCTAATTGTGAAGGCTCTACCAGCAGACGATTCTCATTAGCATAATAGATCAGTTGAGTATTCAGTTCTAGCGACTGATTGGCAAAATAGTGATCGGTACCTACTCCGATGTATTTACTTTCCAAACTGCCAGCGGTGTTGATTCGATACACTGATTTATCTACCCGCAATGATGCGGTTATATTGTGAGCATGTGTCAGTATATCTTGCGCCCGAGCTAAATCTCGGTACCTGACCCGCACATTATCAAGGTTTATCTGCTCCAAACGAAAAGCCAGAGAACTCTTTGGTGGTTGCTGATTTGACTCTCGCTGATTTCGGAAGACAGCGTAGTTGACTTTCTTTTCTTCATCAATAAGTAGCGTTACAGCTCCATCGGTCAGCGTGATTTTCTGCAATTCATATGTGCCCTGAAGTAAAGCAAGTAGGTTGAATGAAAAGTCAACCCGAGCAATATCAGCCAGTGGATATTCACTACTCCGAGTAGGGTCCGCAGCCCCAGGAATGAAAACCTCCTCAAAGGAAACCGCTAATTGCGGAAAGCTACGCCAAGCTGATACTTGAATACTTTTAACCTGTACTGGAGTAGCCACGTACTTATTTAACGACGAAACCACCCGTTCAATTAATTGATCCTGATAAGTATAACCAATCCCAACTAACCCAACTGCCGAGATACTCAATGCAATTGCTAACCCAATGATAATTTTTCTAAACAAACGATGCTTTTTAGTTTCAACGTAACAAGTAGGTCAAATATGATACCCACTGCACTCATCATTTGTGGCAAATACTGACAAAAAGGTACTTTAATAAGACGAATTGAAGAGGTAGAAAAAATTTTAGTCCGACATTGGCAATTGTAGGCAAGAGTATTACCTTTGCAAAACATTTTTTCAGGGTTCATTACTAAATACTAGTTAATTGGCTAATTAAAGTAGCTGAATTATTAGTAAGATGAAGCTTTAGAAAAGAATGGGTTCTTAGCTCAGTTGGTTCAGAGCACTTGGTTTACACCCAAGGGGTCGTAGGTTCGAATCCTACAGGACCCACACCCTTATGGAATAATGATTATTAAGCACTTACGAAGAAATTTGTAAGTGCTTTTTTTGTTTAAACATAGTTTACAGCTTTTTTTTCAAACTTACTTCAGTATGCCAATGCTGGAGGTAGTTCCTACACTTTTGCAGTAAAATAAATATTGTGAACAGTTATTTTGATGAAAAGCTAATGGTAGGATACTGTACGTGAAATAACCAATTATAGCATATCTGCCACAGGCTGTCGTTCCACATCAATAAATCAGAAGATAAGGTGTTAGACTGTAAGTTAGTGTTAGGCAGTAGTGGTAGTATTAGAGATACTAAATCCGCGTTAGGAATACATTACTGAAGATCGACTAAATAGTTTATTCAATACGAAGCCTGTTTTCTATCACAGTCATTATGATCTCTAAACCACAGTCTTTTTACATATGCTTACCAGGTGCGAGTTTTCAATAATTCTTGTATTTCGCTTCTAGGTACCGGTAGTTCGTCGATGTGGACTTCCAGCCACTGTGAGAAATCTCGTTCAATTTCATCACTCCAGCGGGCATCAATTTGCCCAGGAGTGTACTTGTTCTCTCGTAGGCGCTGGTGCCCAAATTTATCCCGAAGCAATATTAGCTCCCCGGTCTTCACTATTTTTTCTACCAAATGTGGGGGAATAAAGACCACCCCATCTAACTTTCCCAACACAATATCTCCCGGTAGCACAGTGACCGGACCAATGCGAATAGGCACGTTAATACCAGTCAGCATCATCTCCTGTTGGTAGGAAGGGTGGGCTCCCCGAATAAAGGAAGTAAATCCAGGAATTTTCATCAGTCCCTCCAGGTCGCGTATTGTTCCGTTAACCACCACCCCGTTACCAGATTTGGCGGCAATAGATGTTCCTAGATTATCCCCGATGATGGGTCCATTTTCTACTTTTCCGTAGGAGTCGGCTACGTACACATCTCCAGGCTGTAGCATATCAATTGGCCAGGATACCATATCGCCAATTCGCCCTTCTTTGTCCCCGCGCTTCTCCAATAAAGCTCGTACTTCTAACCGTTTGGGCATGTATTGGGCCGTGAGCACCCGACCCACCAGTACCTCACCCGGATGGATGTTTTGCCAATCCTGTTCGTATTGGTTCGGGTACCCTTCGCTCCGTAGTACCGACCAGGCCTGCTCTAGTGAAATATTCTTCAGCCGTTCTAGCAGCTCATCCGGTACTTTAGGTCGTCCATCCGGAAAACGTTCGCCCTCCCATTTGCGGGTGTAGGCCATTATTTCCCCTTCACTCATAGCAAGGCTTTGAGCTAGTAAAGTTTCAGCTCCCAAAAGTAAAGCTAGTAGTAATGTGAGTTTTAGACAGTGGTTTTTCATGGTGGTTGTATTTTTTGTAACTTCAATGGGTGTACTAGGTACAGCTGCAAAGATTCATTAGCATTAATGTACAAACTATCCATGAACCGAAGAAAATTTTTAGGTAGTACTGTTTTAGGTGGACTATCCGCTACTGCTCTAGCTCGGGATTTCATTCCAGCAGCAAATCAAGCCGAAGCAACCATTCCACCCAATCCTCTGTCAAGAATAAAGCGGGAAAACATTAAGATCACCGATATTCGGGTTACCCCGCTGTCGTACGTACACGATGACGAGCCACTTTGGGGAGTAGGTAACTACATTGTTTGGAAGACCGATGCCGTATTAATCGAAGTATTTACTGATCAAGGAATTGTGGGTATTGGGGAAGGGAGTCCGTACAGCGATCCGGCCAAAATCAAGGAGTACATTGACCGCTGGGTTACGCCCTACGTCATTGGCCAGAATATATTTGACGTTGACTTCTTTACGGCCGGCGGCTCGCATCAAGACTACCTGGCTCGAGCCGCTTACGCGGGTATCAATAACGCTTGCTGGGATATTATTGGGAAAGTAAAAGGAAAGCCTGTATACCAATTGCTGGCCCAAGACTTTGATCCGCCCCAGCGAATGAAAATCTACGCCAGTGGCGGAGTGAGTCACCGCTGGTACGACAATGGTGCCGAAGAACTGATTGAAGAAGCTCTTCGCTATAAGGAACAGGGCTACGATGCCTTTAAATTCAGAAATGGCACTAGTTGGGAGTATAGCAACATGACGTTGGATCAGTATCTTCCGTTGCTGCGCAGACTTCGGGAAGCCGTAGGCCCCGACTACAAGCTAATGATTGAGAAGCATCCTCACTCTTTCGAGGATATTGTAAACCGCTTAGCTCCAGTACTGGAAGATTTGAAATTTTACTGGTACGAGGAACCGATGAACCAGTGGGAGGAAGGTTCGGTAGAACGACATTTAGCCATTAAAGAAGCCATGCCCTCAGTAATGATCTCCGGCGGAGAGCGGTTTACCAATCGTTTTCAGTTGCAGCAGTGGGTCAACACTGGAGCTTACGAAATTATCCAGTCAGATTGCAATTTTACCGGCATTAGCGAAGGCTGGCATATTGCTCACACTGCTAATCTATACGGTCAGCTACAATGCCCTCACAACTGGCATGGCGGCCTCACCACCATGGCGAATCTGCACTTCGTGGCGGGAGTACCCAACGGTCATATGTGCGAACTCAATCAGACGTACAACCCACTAAAGGAGGAAATTTTCAAAGAGCCCCTGGTGGTTAAGGACGGATACATGGAGCTACCCGATAAACCGGGATTTGGGGTAGAAGTTATTAAGGACGTAGCTAAAAAATTTCCCTACTCTCTAGGCTCATATCTCAAACCTAATCCGGTAGTTAATTAGCCGAAGCAAATTTCTTTTATTGGTTTGAGCCCATTCTGAAAATATTTTCAGTTTGATGATAAACTAAATTTGTAAGCACGGTAATCTGCGATGTACCGATTATAAACAAGGAATTTTGCTATCTCCTTTAATCTGTATTCTATACATCTCAAGCGGTAGCCAGCTTGTATTAATAATTAGCCTACAACAGAAGGAAAAAACCTATCCTATTCTTCCTAAATAATCTTGATTAAACAGCCTATTAATCAGGAATTTGGTGTAATATTAAGAGAGTCCGTCCATGAGATTTGAGCAAAACAGTTGACTAACCAGATACCAAACTCGCAGCGACCGCTTTTCGTCATATATCACTACATGACTTATGCTTAAATGACATGAAAGAAATAGGTTATTTGCTCTTATTAGCAATTTTTTACTCTTGCAATATAGACCCAAAAGTACAGCAAAGAAGTTCAGGAACCACGGCTTCTACTACCTTTAAACTGATAGAAAGTAGCCAATCAGGAGTAGCTTTTCAGAATACAATAGAGAGTAGCTACGATTTCAATATCCTGGAATATAACTACTTTTTTAATGGCAGCGGATTGGCAGTGGGAGACGTTAATAACGATGGACTTCCTGATCTTTTTTTTGGTGGGAATATGGTGAGTAGTCGGCTGTACATGAACTTGGATAGTTTAAGATTTAACGATATTACTGACCAAGCTGGTATTTCTACTTCAAGGTGGATAAGTGGAGTTAGCATGGTGGATATTAACACGGATGGTTGGTTAGATATCTACGCATGTGCATCAGGCTATCCGGAAAAAGAACGGAGAAAGAACCTGCTATTTATTAATCAGCAGGATGGTTCGTTTGTAGAAATGGCTGAGGTCTACGGATTAGATGATCAAGGGTATTCAACCCAGGCAGCTTGGTTTGACTACGACGGTGATGGTGATCTGGATATGTACCTGCTCAGTCACCATCAAGACAAAACCAACCCGAATTTACCTCGTCCGAAAAAAAACTCAGGTAACTCTCCCAGCCGGGATCGCTTGTACGAAAATACTGGTAAAAGTGCAGCCGGGCATCCGGTATTTAAGGAGGTGGGTAAGCAAGCAGGCATCTTGCATGAAGGTTACGGACTTGGCATTGCCGTGGAGGATTTTAACCAAGACGGGTGGCCCGATATTTACGTTGCCAACGATTTTATTTATGACGACCTTCTTTATATCAACCAGCAGAACGGCACTTTCCAGGAATCAGCTCATCAGTATTTCAAACATACCAGCCGCTTCTCTATGGGAACTGATGCCGCTGACATTAACAATGATGGAAGACCAGAGATTATTACCTTGGATATGCATCCGGAAGATAATAAGCGACAAAAGCTTATGAACACTGCTATGAACTACGATTCGTACCAATTGGCGTTGTCTCGAAACTACCTACCTCAATTTTCTAGAAACACTTTGCAGGTAAACAACGGTAATATCAACGGAGAAGCTATTCCGTTTAGCGAGGTGGGACAGTTTGCCGGTATCTCACAGACTGATTGGAGTTGGTCAGCCCTATTTGCCGACTTTGATAATGACGGGTTAAAAGACCTATTCGTCAGCAATGGTATTCCCAAAGACATCACCGATAGCGACTTTATCAAATTTAGGGATAGCCAGATCTACGAAGGCGGGTATAACTACGATACGCTGAAAAAGGAGTTGCTTAAGAAAGTAGAAACTCTAGCAGGAGTGAACAAATCAAATTTCATTTTCAAAAACGATGGTGATGTGCGCTTTAGCGATATGACTAATCGTTGGGGGATTGAGCAGCCTTCTTATTCTAATAGCGCAATATACGCCGACCTGGACAACGACGGTGACTTAGAGATCGTTACCAACAATATTAACGAGCAAGCATTTATCTTTCGTAATAATACTGCTGAGCTTTCTGACCACCATTTTCTACGTGTTGCGCTACAAGGCTCCGAAAATAACCCGCTGGGTATTGGTTCTAAAGTACAGATAGTTCAGAAGGACAAATCCCAGACAGTTTACCATTCGCCTTATCGGGGCTTTCAATCATCAATTGATCCCATTCTGCACGTAGGCCTTGGTCAGGATAGTATAGTTGACCAAATACAGGTTATTTGGCCCGATCAAAAAATCCAGATTCTGAAAAATATTTCTGCTAATCAAGTCGTAAAAATTAGCTATGAAAACGCTACTGAGATAGAAAAACCGGCTCAGAGAGAACCAGAAAGGATTTTCACTGAATTAGTTAACCTAGTGCAAACAACCCACGAAGAGAATGACTTTGCTGATTTTAAGTTAGAACCTTTGCTACCTCATAAATTCTCTCAAAATGGCCCCGGCTTAGCAGTGGGCGATGTGAATAATGACGGACTCGATGACTTTTGGCTGGGAGGTGCCCACCAGCAAGCCGGTAAGATATTTATTCAGCAACCTAATCAAGAGTTTGATGAGCAACTATTACCTGATCAGAATTTCGAAGATATGGGTGGGTTACTCTTCGATGCAGATGAAGATGGCGACCTAGATTTGTACGTGGTGAGTGGGGGTTATGAATTCAACGCTAATACGGCGGCCTACCAAGATAGGCTATACGTTAACGATGGTAAGGGTAATTTTCTTCGAAATAAATCTGCCTTACCCACTTTGTACTCCAGCGGTTCTTGCGTGGCGGCTGCTGATTTTGATCATGACGGCGATCTTGATCTGTTTGTAGGAGGAAGGGTTACTCCCGCCCGCTACCCTCTCCCTCCTCAATCCTACCTTCTACGAAACGACAACGGAACATTTGTTGACGTATCCTCACAAATAGCTCCCGAACTGTCGCACGTAGGCATGGTTACTTCAGCCTTGTGGACTGATTTTGATAACGACGACAAGATTGATCTGCTCGTTGTTGGTGAATGGATGCCGCTCACTTTTTTTAAGAATACTGGGATCTCATTTGAGAATGTCACCGATAAGCTGGGATTAACTTCAACTACCGGATGGTGGAATAGTATTACCGGAGCTGACTTTGATCAGGACGGAGATACCGATTACGTTGCGGGCAATGTAGGCTGGAACACACCTTGGAAAGTTAGCTTAGAAAAACCACTCAAGCTTTGGGCTAATGACTTTGACCGTAACGGTAGCCTAGATGCTATTTTAAGCCATTTCAAAGGAGAAAGAGAAGTGCCGATTGCTGCTAAGGATGCTTTAGTGCAGCAACTGGTAATGATGCGCAAGCGGTTTCCTAGCTATCTTTCTTACGCCGAAGCCGATATTCCAGCCGTTTTAACTGATGAGGAACGGAGAGATGCCTATCAGTTGGAAGCCAAAACTATGACCTCTTCCTACATTGAGAATCGGGGAAGTACTACTTTTAGCGTGACGCCCCTTCCTTCCGAGGCGCAATGGGCACCCATTTTCGGTATACTGACTGGTGATTTTAATGGAGATGGATACACCGATATTCTAGCCCAAGGCAACTCCTATGCTACCGAGTTTGTCTACGGACAGTACGATGCTCTGCGCGGAGTTTTTCTAGCTGGAGACGGTAGAGGCAACTTCACTCTTGTACCTTCTACCGAAAGTGGCTTTGCGGTTGAAAATGACCGTAAGAGCTTGGCGAGGATTACAATTAACCGTGGTCAAACTGCCATTTTATCGACCGCAAATAATGGCTCACTTCAGTTATTTACTCCGAAGAATCAATCCTCTTCTCGAGAAGTTGACGATAAGTGGGTTTACGCCATTGTTAAAAAGCCCAATGACAAACAGCAAAAGTATGAGTTTTACTGGGGAGCCGGATATCTCTCTCAGATACGCCACTATCTTCATACTGACGAGGAAGTTACTGAGTATCGCTCCCGTAAAGCAGATTCTACTACCCTTACCATGAGCTACGAATAAAAAAACCGCTTCCAACAGGGAGCGGTTTTCACTTCAAATTTCAACGCAAATCTACTTTATATGAGAATTTTAATCATCCAGAAGTGTTGCCAGCGTATCCTGGGTTCTGAGTAAGACTAGGGTTATTATCTAAATCTTGCTGAGGAATGGGAAACAGAATATAGTCTTCCCGCAAATAAGGGGCAATAACCAAGTCTGCGAAATCAGGACGGTTCTCTTCAATAAACTCCAGGAACCGACCCCGGCGATTTAGATCGCTGAAAAAG
This sequence comes from uncultured Flammeovirgaceae bacterium, assembly GCA_937138955.1. Taxonomy (GTDB): domain Bacteria; phylum Bacteroidota; class Bacteroidia; order Cytophagales; family Cyclobacteriaceae; genus Tunicatimonas. Next base: position 10,783 of record CAKZPJ010000144.1, read on the forward strand.
GACATCTCCCAGAAAAGCTCAATACGACGTTCCTGAAAAACAGCATCTAGCACAGCATCTTGCGACAAACCAGTCGGAAGGTTATCTAGTCCAGCCCGGTTTCTCACTATATTAAGCTGTTGTATTGCCTCTGAGGTTCTTCCCACTTCATTAAGAGCTTCAGCGTAATTCAGTAGTACTTCAGCGTAGCGAATTACGGGAATATTCTGCCCACTGTACTCGCTATCATTAGGGTTTGGCCCGAACCACCACTTGGTGAGCACGTAACCGGTTGAAGAAAAACCAGCCGGAACGGTATCTGGCATAGTAAAATCTAACTCAGGGTGCTTATCGCCTGGTCCTAACACCATAGCATCGTAACGGTCGTCAATAATCTCACTACTGCCATCCGTTTCAAATTCATCAACCCAGTGCGCATTAGGTACCCAGTTAGACCAACCACCGAAGGGCGCAAACTCTTGTCCAACTCCCCGAGGGGCGGAGCGTTGAGCAAGAAAATGGCCATCTCTTGATTCGCCCCAGCCTCCCGCATTCGTATCGCGGTACTGGGTAGCAAATACAGTTTCTTCGTTGTGCTCATTTTCTTTACGGAATACATCTCGGTAATTATCTACTAATCCATGAACATCTGTCGAGATCAATTCTTCCGACCGCTGAATAGTCTGCTCCCACTCACCTTTAAACAAATGTACTTTGGCCAATAAAGCTAGCGCGGAAGTACGGCTGGCCCGACCTAAGTCTGCATCTTGCCACTCGTTCGGTAGCTCACTGATTGCATCTTTCAGGTCTTGTTCTACCTGAGCGTAAACTTCAGATGATGGAGTGCGTGTTACATTAAATTCAGTAGCTGCATTCGGCTCATCCAGAATAAGCGGCACATCGCCGTAGTATCTCGTTAGCGTGGAGTAGAACAATCCCCGAAGAAATTTAGCCTGACCAATAATAGCATTCTTTTTTTCTTCCGCTAATTCCATATCAGGCACTCGTTGAATTACCGTATTGGCTCGGGAAATTCCTTGGTAGTGTACCCGCCAAATATCCCTAAATCGGCCATTATTCGGGTTAAATACTAACGCTTCTATTTCCCTATCTGCCGGTGACTCTTCCATACGCATATCTCCTACTGTTAGCCACTCCAGTTTAGTGATAAACTCGTTCTCGTATCCGCCGTACTTTTGCAAGGCATCGTAAACCGATGCCAAAGCTGCATTAGCGTCTTCTTCGGTTTTAAAGAACCCTGCCTCGGTAAGATCAGATAGTGGCTGCTTATTTAAAAATTCATCGCCACACGATACCAGTAGGTAGGTGAAAATGGCAATTAGTGGAATTATCGATAATTTCTTCATCATGATTTATTACAGTTAATGCACATAAATTAAAAGGTTACATTAATTCCCAGTTTATACGTTCGGGCTACGGGGTAAGCCCCTTCATCAATCCCTCTGGTGAGTGGGTTCTGATTTGTTTCTCCTATTTCAGGGTCGAACAGACTATATTCAGTGAGAGTGAGTAGGTTTTGCCCACCGATATAAATTCTGGCGTTGGTTATCCCGATAGTCTGAGTGAAAGTATCGGGTAAAGTATAACCGATTTCCAGATTTCTCAAGCGAGTAAAAGACCCATCTTCAATGTAGAATGACGAAGCAAATGGGTAGTTTCTCGAGTCGTTATAATCGAGGCGAGGAATAGAGTTGCTAGTACCTGGGCCATTCCATCGATCCATCATCACGGCCAGGCTATTCGTAACCCCCGAACCGTTGAAGTAAGGTATCTGATACGCCTGCTGCTTAATGGTTGAGAATATTTCGTTGCCGCTTATTCCCTGCCAAAACATGGTGAAATCAAGGTTCTTGTATCCCAAGCTCACATTCAGACCATAGGTTAGATCAGGAAATGGATTGCCCAAGTTGGTGCGGTCTTCTTCAGTGAATACGCCATCACCATCAATATCCCGGAATTTGAAATCGCCGGGCTGCACTTGAGGTCGAAACTCAGCGTCAGCATCAGCCTCTTCCTGCGTTTGGTAGATACCATCTACTACATAGCCAAAGAAGTAACCAATAGGCTGCCCTACTTCGGTTTTGGTTTCGTTAAAGCGATTGCCCGAACCAGAAAAAATAGGTTGTCCATCGCCCAACGAAGTAACCTCGTTTTGCAGTGTGGCTAAATTCGCATTGATATCATACGTAAAATCGCCCGATGATTTACGGTAACCTACTGCCAACTCTAACCCTTGGTTTCTAACCGAACCAGCGTTCACAATTGGGTTCCGTGGGATACCAGCAGTGAAAGGAATAGGAACTGCCACCAGCAAATCATCGGTGTCTTTAATAAAGTAGTCTACTGCCAAAGTTACTCGCCCGCCAAACAGGGCGGCATCTAACCCAATATCGGTTTGGGTACTGGTTTCCCAGCGAATGCCAGGGTTACCCAGCCGTTGCAAAGTAGCTCCCGGTAGACCTGACTGCGGCCCTCCGCCGAAAGTATACTCAATTCCACCGACGGTGTACACGTTAAGATAACCAAAGTTTCCAATACGGTCGCTGCCTAGCTGCCCCCAACTACCCCGAAGTTTCAGATCATCGATGAAACCCACGTTGCTCATAAACGGCTCTTGTGACAACCGCCAGCCAGCAGAAAACGAAGGAAATACCCCATATCTGTTCTCCGGTCCAAAACGAGACGAGCCGTCTACCCGCATACTAGCCGATAGTAAATACTTTTTATTAAAGTCATAGTTAACTCGCCCAATATATGAGACCAGTGACCAAACATCAGCGGTGCCTCCCGCATTACGAAGTTCGCTATTGCTGGCACTAATTACCCGAATATCGTTGTTCTGAAACCCCGAGCCACTGCCATTCAGTGCTTCAAAGTTTGACTGCTGGGAGGTGAATCCGGCCAGAAGATTCAGATTATGCATCCCGAACGATTTGTTGTAGTTCAGGGTATGTTCTATCAGCCAGGTAATATCTTGTGAAGTACGGCTCGAGGAAGAAGCCAGCGGGTCTTGCCTTACCCCCCGGTCAATTTGTGGATTCCACCGTTGGCTATTAGAATAAAGGAGGTCAGCCCCCAGATTGATTTTATACGTTAAGCCATCTAGGATAGTATATTCAGCAAACATTGTACTTAGTAGGCGGGCAACGTTCAGCGTTTCGTCAATGTCGTTGGCCAGAAATACTGGATTGTCCAGGTCGTTCTGTAGATAAAGTGCTTGACCTTCCATAATACCGTCGGGTGCAACGGTTGGATGAGCCATCATAGCGATATTAAAAACTCCATTGGAGAAATTGGAAGTACGCAGTACATCTTGGTCGCTGTAGCTAACCTGTAGACTATTTCCGATTTTGAGCCTATCGGTAGCAGTGTAGTCAACGTTGGCGCGTAAAGAATACCGCTCAAAGCCGGAACTAATGAGTATACCTTGCTGATTAAAGTACCCGGCCGAGACGGCTGCCTGCACTTTTTCGTTTCCACCTCTTACCGACAGGTTATAGCTCTGAATAGGTGCAGTGCGAAACATTTCATCCATCCAGTCCGTGCCCTCGCCTAAATTAGAAGGGTTAGCCCACTCGGGGTTTACTTCCAAATCAGCGTTCGTATATACTTCGTTAGACAAAGTAGCAAACTGCTCGGCGTTTAAGAAATCAGGTACTTTCCATGCCTCCTGTAGTCCACCGTAGGCATCAAGCGTAATAACGGCATCTCCGTTTCTTCCGCGCTTCGTGGTAATTAGCACTACCCCGTTAGCCGCCCGAGCACCGTAGATTGCTGCTGCTGAAGCATCCTTTAGTATTTCAATAGACTCAATGTCATTAGGGTTTAAGGTCGCTAGGGGGTTAAAATTGTTATCGCTATTTCCTGCTGAACCCAGTCCAGCATCGTTATCAATAGGAAAGCCATCAATAACGTAGAGCGGCTCATTGTTCCCGGTACTTCCCACTCCTCGAATACGAACTGAAACAGCTCCCCCGGGTTCGGCTGAGTTTTGAGTAACTACTACTCCCGGCGCCCGACCTTGCAACGCTTGGTCAACACTTTGGATGGCCATATTCTTAATATCTTCTTCTTTCACCGAGGCAACAGCTCCGGTAATATCGCGTCTTTCCTGGGTACCGTACCCCACTACCACTATCTCCGATAGTGATTGTATATCGGGGGTCATCTCCAGATTAACCACTGTACGATTGCCAATTGCTACCTCCTCCGTGTTGTAACCAACTGATGAGAAAACCAGCGTTTCGGCATTGTCGGGTGCCGTAAGATTATAATTACCTTCTACATTCGTTACGGTACCAATGGTAGTTCCTTTTACAATAATATTCACTCCTGGCAAAGCCTCGCCCGAAGCAAAGTCAGTTACCTGTCCGCTAATATTTTTTTCTTGCAGTCTGCTGTACCAGTTGCCTTTAGGTACTTTTTTCGGCACCATGTTAGGTAAGTCAGCGGGCACTGTACCCGAGGTGGGACGGTCAGGTACATTTTCTAGCTTGGGTACTTTAACCCGTTTTACTTCTGGAAAAATAAGGTAGTAACGTCCCTCTTTCTGGTAGGCCAAATCAAACGGCTTCAAAAGCTTATCAAGCAGTTGATCGAGGTCTTCGTCCGCATCTAACGTTGGGGGTAGCACTTGCTTCTGCTCCAGCACTTCGCTGCGATACGTGAAATCTACGTCAAATTCGCTCTGAAGTCTCTCTAGAATAGACTTGAGTGATTGTTGCGCTTGCTGTTCTGGCTCAGATGCCTGAGAGAGAAAGGCCAGTTGCTGAGCGTAGCCCGAACTGTGCCCTACCAATCCAAATAGAATGAAAACGAGAAATAGCCAAGAGTAGGTAGAGTATTTCATACGAAAAATTTAGGGTTGAACGTGTAGTTGCTGATATTTCTTCTGACTTATTATAGAGGTTTGAACATGATATGATTGTTGTTTTTTTCTATCTCCATGCTAACAATTGTCTGTAATGAGCTAAGAACCATGTCTAGGTTCTGCGTAGGAAAGGCCCCCGTAAGAATGGTTTCCGATAATTCCTGACTCTCAATGCTGATAGTGATACCGTATATATCCTCCAGTCGCTGGGCAACTTGACTAAGCGAAAGGTCCCGGAACACCATTTTGTAGTCGCGCCAGGTAGCATGTTGATCTACATTCACTTCTTTTTGCTCCACCTGCTGATTCTCCTCAGACACTACAACCATCTCGCCCGGGTGCATCTCTAATGTTCTGAGAATATCTTCCTGATCATGAATCTCCAGTTGAACACTGCCTTCGTGCAAAGTAACTTCGGCCTTGGTCCGCCGCTCTCTAATGTTAAACTCTGTGCCTAGCACCTCTACCTGTAAACCATCATTAATATGCACGAGGAATGGTTGGTTATTCTGGGTATGCGTTACCGAAAAGTAGGCCTCCCCATCGAGCCAGACCTCACGTTTCGCTTGGTTATCCCATTGAGTAGTATAGCTTATAGATGAATTGGCATTCAGTATCACCTCACTACTGTCGGGCAAAATTACCGTTTGAAGCTCTCCATAAGAAGTATCGTGGACAACTAATGATGTTCTATCAAGCAGAAACCAAACGATTGTCCCCAGAATCATTAGACTACTCACGGCCGCCGCCATAAACCACTGAGGAGAAATTCTTTTGGTTGATTCTACACTCTCAGGACCCGCACGTTTGACTTGAAAATTGGTAAGGAGTCGCTGGCTAGCATCGGGGGAGAGAAGCTCAGAGTCTTTAGTATTTTGCCAGATATGCTGATGTAGCCAAACAAATTCGGGATGATTGGGGTGCTGGCGGAAGTCTTCTATCAAAAGATTATATTCTTCCGGGCTTAGGTTTCCCTGCCAATATTTTTTAAGTAGTTGGCGGCGATGCGTCATTGTTGAATAAGTTAGGTAGCCTCTCTACTTATCTTATCCAATCGAAAAAGTCAAAAGGATTACTCGGTTATCAACTTTTTTTTTAAAAATGCGAAAAAATTACTTGATTGCTATAGTTGACTTTAGCAGTATACCAAAATGGATAGCGACCAACCTTCTAGTAGTCGGTTTTATAACCAGCTTAACCAAGGGGATTCCTATGCGTTTGATCAGCTATTTAAATCAAAGCACCAGCACATATATGCTTACTGCTTAAAAATTATTCACTCTCCTGAGCTGGCCGAAGAAGTGATGATGGATGTTTTTCTCACCGTGTGGAAGAAAAAGAAGCTCATTCGGGCCGATCGTTCCCTGGATGCCCTACTCTTTAAGATTGCTAAAGACTTAAGCATCAACTGCCTGAAAAAGATAGCTCGGGAACAAAAGTATTCGCTCACCTTGGCTACTACCGAACAGCATCCGGCTCGGAATGCAACCGAGACCCAGATTTTTAGCCGAGAATATGAACAACTGGCTCAACGGGCGATAGCCCAGTTGCCGCCCCGCTGTAAGCTCATTTACACCATGAGTTACCAACAGGACGTAAAAAACGCGATAATTGCCCAGGAACTAGGACTCTCACTTAACACGGTTAAAGTACAACTGGCGAAAGCCCGGCGGTTATTAAAAGAATATATTATAGCCCACTCCGATATTTCCTTAATGTGGGTAATAGGGTTGTGGTTTATTAGCAGGTAAATAGTTGTTTATTTATGGCTCTTGATAGTTCAAATAGCTAACGAGTAAGATTATTTTTTTAGTTGTAAACAGAACTCTCTTTCAGATAAAAAATAGCCGCCCGTTTGAATGATACGCTTTAGTGGAAGACTCTTACGCATTTTCTTAAGCGTATAGCCCAGACGGTTCAGAATGTTATTTAACGTGTCCTGGCCAAAGTCAGTTGGGCAGTACCCTTTTTCAGCGACCAAGTAGTCCTTTACACTGGCCTCGCCGGGACGCCGGTCGGTGATTTTCAAGTAACCTTTCGTATCATTATGGCAGCGTTTGGCTTGGCTATTCACGGAGGCTACGGTCTCTATGTCGTCAATTAGGACAGGCATCAAGTCTTCTTTTTTTACGACCCTTGAACGTATGGGCACCTAAGCAACGAATGCCCGTAGCTCTTTCTCTCAAACCTAGTGTTACCATCTGACGGCTCACCGCTAAAGCACGTTCGGTCTTACGAGATAATCCGTCAAAATAGGTAATGGCCAACTCGGCGGCATAGGCCCGTCGTTTATGACCTGTTAGCTTCTGTAGTGCTAAATTAAAGCTCTCAATTACAGCAGGGGATAATGTATCCATTCCGCTAAGCTAACGATTATCCCTAAACTTTGGGTAGGTTTATTCTTCTGTCGTC
>CAKZPJ010000145.1 GCA_937138955.1 uncultured Flammeovirgaceae bacterium
AATAGCCCCAAGCCATATTCTGTACTAGCAACATCTTGAATTTTATTGCCTGCACTTGCTAAAACACATATTCGTAAACCAAAAGCTAGCGTACAGGCTGGTCTTATCAAAGCTAGAATTGCAATTTATTTATATAATTCATTAAATTTATGCGAGTGCAGGTTCTGCAACTCTTCGCACTATGTTGCAATTGCCAGTATATAATATTACGATGCTGCTTTATTTACGATATTTTACATTATTCTTTCTATTTGCCGCGCATACTCTGTTGGCTCAGCCCAAGGCATTCAATGAACTGTCTAATGATTCTACACTGGCATGGTTGAATGCCCACTACGTGGAAAATCCAGACAGCTTTCACGAACGTGCATTGCAAGCTTTAGTGCGAAGTTACCAGCTTCAAGATAATCAGTTCAGAGCCGAAATGCATCTGCTGTTAATGCGCTGGCATGGTTACCACGTGCCATTCACTATCGATTCGGTATTTTACCATGGTGAAAAAGCACTGGATCTTTTTGAGCAAATTGACGATCAGGCGAAACTCGCGGCTACAAGTTCCGAACTTGCTTTTGAATATATTGATGAAAATGAGTTAGAGCGGTCAGAAGAACTGATTTTTAATGCAATTTCAATTTTTGAAGCATTGGGAGATCAAAAAGGCTTGGGAACAGCCTATTATCGCTTAGCGAGTATTTTCAATTCCCAGAATGAGCCTGAGCTGTCTATTAAGTATGCGTCAGAAGCCCTGGAATTATCAAAAATTGCCAAAGATTATGAGACTACCCAGCAAGCCTGGCTGGTGCTGGTGCTGGCTTATCATGAAGCCGGAGAATTGGAAAATGCTATTCATGCTGCTGACAAGTGTATTGAAACGATCAATGAGTATCAAATAGATGATCAATTTAATCTGGCCCGGGCGTATGGTTTTCGGGGCGATGTATGGGCAGAATTAAAAGAGTACCCGAAATCGCTCGAAGATAATTTGAAATCGTACGCTATCATTGAGGCGCATATTGGTGCCGAGCGACCCGCCGCCAAGACGTACCGTCATGGTATTGGCCTGGCTTACTACATGCAGGGTAAATACCAGCAAGCATTGCCGCATCTGGAAGCGACCATAGATGGCTACCGAAGCCTCGGCCAGGGAAACAAGCCCAAAACGCAGAAGCTTTATGAACAGACCGCCGACTGTTATTTTCAACTGAGAGACTATCAAAAGGCCTACCAGAACCAACAACTGGCCAAAGAAGTCCTGGAGTCCTCGATGCAATCCAAAGTAGCCAACCTGGAGTCAGAAGCCCTTTTCAAATATGAATCCGGTAAGAAAGACCAGGCTATTACCGAACAGGCGACGATTATTCAGCAACAGACCCGTATTCAATGGTTAGGTGCTGCCTTTATTGTGGCTTTAATATTTTTTTCGGGTATGCTTTTTTACTACTTCCGTCGAAATAAGAAAATTGCCAGCGCTTTATTCTCTAAGAACCAAGAAAACGAGTTGCTGCTCAAAGAGATACACCATCGGGTAAAAAACAATCTCCAAACCGTATCCAGTTTGCTCAGCCTGCAATCGGAGAGTATCAGCGATAAAGGCGCTTATGACGCCGTACAGGAAAGTAAAAACCGGGTGACGTCTATGGCACTCATCCACCAAAAATTGTATCAGGGTGAAAGCCTGGCTGCCATTGAAATGCGCGACTATTTTGAAACAATCGGTAAAGCTATTGTTGACAGCTTTGGAGAACAGGCCGACAACGTTTCGCTGAAGGTAGCCATGAATGAAGTTGAGTTGGATGTAGACACTGCGGTACCCATTGGTCTCATCACCAATGAATTGGTTACCAATTCTATAAAACACGCCTTTCCCGATAAGCGACACGGGCAAGTGTTGATCTCCTTGTCGAGAGAAGAAAATGGTTTGCTTAAATTGAATATTGCGGATAATGGCAATGGCACTGTAAATGGAGCCATCGCTGAAAAGAAAAACGGATTTGGCACTTTGCTAATACAGTTGCTGACCACCCAACTGGGAGGAAAATTAGAGAAGTCAACCCAGGCCGGAACCTCCACCACGATATTGTTCGATCAGCAGCAAAAATCAGCGGCCTAATGAATACGGACACCCCCGAACACCCCGCATTAAAAATCCTGATGGTAGAAGATGATATGATCATCGCTGCGGATATTTCCATGCAATTGACCAAGCTGGGATATCAGGTTGTTGGGATCAACATTAGTGGCGAAGATGCACTCAACATGATTGAAAACAATCGCCCCGATCTCATACTAATGGATATCGTACTGACCGGGAAAATGAACGGTATTGAGACCGCCCAGATCATTTTAGAAAAATATCAGATACCGGTGATCTTCCTGACTTCCAACTCAGACGATGCCACTTTTCAGCAGGCCCTCCTGGCCAAGCCATACGCTTTTATTTCCAAACCCTTTCAAAAGGCGGAATTAGCACGTACTCTAAACCTGACCTTTCAGCGCATTGCTGTCGAAAAAGATTCGGAAACAGTATCAGCATCAACTGATCATGTATCCGCGATGGAAGACCGCCTGTTTATCCGGCACAAAAACCAAATGGAAAAAGTGCTGCTCAAAGAAATCTTGTTCGCTGAGGCCGATAGAACCTATTGTAAGATACATACGGAAAAACAAAGCTATCTACTCTCGGTACCCCTTCGCAATATTGAAGCCCAGTTACCTGCCAGCGATTTCTTCCGGGTGCATCGTTCCTATGTGGTCAACCTCAAAAAGATTGATGCCATCGGTGAGAACTACGAATACCTGACCCTCCTATCCCATCAAATACCCATTGCCCGAAGGTCAAAAGAAGAAGTCATCAAACGCTTGAGAATGATTTAAGCTCAGTGGCTGAGTTTAGTTGCGCCACTTTGTCCCCAAGAACTTTACCGTTCGGTAAGTAATACCTACCGTTGGGAAAGTACGGCAGGTTCCTTCTGCTAATCTGTGTAACCTTACTGCTGCACCCATACGCAGTGCTAATAGCAAAGCCCAATCTGGTTATTATGCGGTTCCACCACCAATCAAGTAAGCGTTATGCACATACCACTAACGCCAAAAATACTGATTCTTGAAAGTCAATTGATTATTGCCGCTGATGTTTCACTACAGTTTTCAAAACTAGGTTATGATGTATTGGGGATTCATAGCTGCCCGGTAGATGCCTTACCAACCATTCAGCGTAACCCGCCCGATATCGTCGTCATGAATATCGGGCTGCTTCGTAAAGCAGCGGGACTCAAGGCTGCTCGGTCTATTGCCGAAACCTGGCGGATACCGATGGTTTACCTTAGCGCTAATAGCGGAAAAGAGGTATTAAAAGCTATCATTCATGTTCAGCCCCATGCCTTTATTAGCAAACCTTTTGATCAACAAGATTTGAAAAGAGGCATTGAGACTACGCTTCGAAGAATGGCTTCAGAAAGATTGTACGGTAGCAAACCTAAAACACCTACTAAAGAAGTGCCATTGGTGCTTTCAGAATAACCATTCGGAAACTGTTCCCTGCCGTTCGGACATTAGGTATGAATCGAGCCAGATATTACCCTAAATTTATTAGTGCCTTTTATGGTGTTAGGGCTTTCGCTTCTAAAATATAGCATCGACTACACCATATAAAAAGCTAACCACGCCCGCTGAGGGCGATATTTTAACACTACCTATCCTGATATGAAAAACATTTTACCTAAATCCTGTCGTCGAACCTCTAAAGCGATTGCTCCCCCTAATGTGCTGAGCGGAAAGCTTTTAGCCTTGGGCTTACTATTACTTGCCATGCTGTGTACCACTTACGAGTCAGCTATGGCGCAGCGGGAAGTGATATTTGAAGAGCCAAGCAGAACGACAAACGACTCTCGGCTTATGAGTGTCCATGAAGACCAGATGATAAAGGCTGATGCCGGCATCCCTGCTTCTAACGAACAATCTGACCTACTGACACCATTTGTTGAGTTTTACGAGTTTAGCGATGGTGACTGGAAACTGACCTCTAAAGTGGAATATAGAAGTGACCTCCGTTTTCTACAGGACCTTGACATATATGATGAACTGGCAGTTATGAGTGTCAGAAATCAAAATTACACCTCGTTTGCCCTCATATTATTTAGTAAAGAAAATGGTCAGTGGCAGAAAACCGATGAGATAGTGGAAAGTGCCCCTCCAAACACGGTTGATAAATTGTATTACTTTCACGATGTGGAGGTTAACTCCAACAGCGTGGCCTGGGGTAACTTGGATATGGCATATAAAGCTAGACAAGGGTTATTTGAATCTTTGAATGGTGTTGTGGGCGAAGTCAAATTGTTGGGCATACAAAACAGAAAGATTGATCAAAATAACGTTCTTTTAAATTTCACGGGCCGTGAAAATCTCTCTCTCTCCTCTACTTCAGAGTTGCACGTTGGAGGGCAGATTGATCTTAATGATGAACATTTAGCCTTCTTATCAGATTCGCAAAGTGGAATTCAGCTTATTACACTATACTATTATTCATTGAGTAATAATCCAGTCAGTTTAAGTGGTTTACAATTTTTGGGGCTTGAAAATGTAGCTGATCAAATTAACCGAACTAACTCCCAGTATGTTCTTGATATTAATGGGGCCTCAACTAATGGTAAAAAAGTAGCAATTGCCGGTGATTTTATCGCCGCTTCTGGGTTAACAAATACCCAGAAACAAGATAAAGTATATATCTACGAATTAAGCACTTCGACTAGCGTTGATACACTTACCAGCGATCTCAATGTTGACCGATACGGGGATGCACTCGACTTTCGCTACGATACTGCACTAGGTAAGTACTTCTTGGCAGTAGGTGCTAGTGGGCTTTACGGCTCACAGGTAAGAGTGGGAGTGGTATCACCGGAAAGAGAGGGAAGGGTACATCTCTACGAGCAAGATGAACTAGCACCCTGGGATATGAAGAGCATCGGTACGCTCGAAACAGAAACCAACCTTGCCTTGGGCTACGATGTATATTTAACAAAGAGCGGCCTTTTAGCACGTTCACTCGACCCAACAGGTGAGATTGGGATATTTACTAATGCTCCGGGTTATGTAAACAAAATCTACTACCATTATTTCTACTTCACGCCACCGCCCATAGAGCTATCCAATTACCGCCTGGATGATGATGGCATTAACCTTAACTGGAAGGAAATTAGCAATTCTCAATTTACAGTGGGCATTACTTCTGAAGATTATGAGTCTGAATATACCGTATATGACTTGAATAATAGTATCCTTCAGAGGAATAAACGAACTGACTTTAAGGATGAAAATAATATAAGCCCGGGTATCTTCAAATCGTATAAAATTGTATCTCAAAATGGTTTTGGCCAATCCCCGGCGTTGTATGCCTCCGGATACGTACCCCAGGAAGGAGGAATCCAGGGTAAGGTTACCCTCCCCTCTGAGAACAGTGCTGGTAGTACGGGAACCGGGGTTGGAGGAGCACAGGTCTGGCTCAGGCCACCTCAATCCGAGCAGACTTTCCTGTCCTTTCCCGCTACGCCCTCTGCTGATAATTATGTTTCTACCACCATTGATGAGTTCCCCGAGCAATTTACAGTGGAGTTCTGGATGCGGCCCACTAACGTAACTGCTACCAATGGTAATCACATCTTTTCCCACACTACGCCCGGTGAAACCGATGCTCTGCTGATTGGTATCCGTAATCGTCGGATGTTTATTACGCTTGACGGGCAGACAGGAAGTTTTGCAATAGTAAATGCTGATGTTTGGCAACACATTGCGATAAGTGTAGACGGAAGCGATGTCAAAGTTTACAAAGATGGTCAATTTAGCCGGGGCAATACTTTTCCTAATACCATAGATATAGCCGATGATGGCATCATGATTTTAGGGAATAAGCAGAATTGCTATGGCGGCTGCCTGGATGCTTCAACCGCCTACCAGGGCGACCTGGATGAGCTACGCATCTGGAAAGTCGCCCGAACCGCCGAGGAAATCAGCGGACTCTACAACGCGGTACCGGCCATTCCCTTCAGCACCTCTACCGGCAGCAGTGCCGCCTACGAAGACCTGCTCCTCAATTACCGGTTTGATGAAAATTATCCTCCAAATGAGCCAAATCGGGTACTGTACGATTACACTTCCACCCTCAGCGGTGCGCCTAGTGGACCAACTTCATCCACAATAAGAACCAATCCCGGCTACGCTAATGGAGCGCTTTCCTTCAATACCGAAAACGTAGCGGGAAGACTGAACCTACAGGCCATAAGCCAGGAGAACTCCGGAACTTATGCGATCCCGGATATCCTGCCCGACGGCCGGCGATTTGTCGTTGAGCCGGATAAGACTGGTGGACGAGTCTTTGAGCCGGAAAGTATCAACGTCACCCTAAATAATACTGAAAAAACCAGAAATGAAATAGACTTTGTGGATAAATCAAGTTTTGGTATCGCCGGAAGAATCTATTTTGAGTACGAAGGTGTACAAATAGCCGCACCCAATGTGGAGGTAGTAGCCAAAAGCGCTGCACAGGGCGGTCAGTTTGTGCCCGTTGAGACCTTCAAAACCAATGCAAATGGGGTGTTCTCAGGTACATTGGAATCCGGTGCTTATGTGCTGGAGCCGGTTTATGCCGATCATACATTCACTCCGAGAACCGAGGCACTCAACCTTCCGGCCGATGTAGGCGATTCTATTTTCTTCGTCAATACCACTACGCGTACGTTGAGCGGTAAGTTTGCCGGCGGTAGCTGTGACCTCAACGTAGGGGGCGCTGATCTGAGGGTTACCTTCCGGGGTTTTGAAAAAAACCTCAGCACTACTTTAGCGGGTGGAATCCATACGTACAACTTAGACAACATACCCGCACTGATCAACGATTCGCTGATAGTTACCATCACCGCCCTGGATAATGACCAACTGGTACTGGAAAAATTGGTGCAGGGAGAAGACGGCTTTCTGGACGCTGAACAGCCTGCTTTTGTAGACTCAACTGATGCGGAGGTAAATTTCTTTTTCCGGGCTCCCACCACGCTAGAAGTCTCTCTACGACCCAATCTGCAACCTATAGAATGTATAGGCGATAATGTGTACCTGCTATCCGAAGAGGATGAAGTAAAGCTATCGCTTTCAGCTTTTGAAATGTACAATGATGGAGAGCGTTGTGATATCGACACGGCTAGGGTACGCGTTTTTGACGCTATCAGCGACCGCCCCGATAGTGTGATCTATCTCAGTAGCACCGATACTGTGGGTCTTTCCTACACCTTGCGGGCGGGTAACCCTAATGTAGTAGGTGGCGGCTCCCGTCCCTATCAAAAGTCATTACAGATAGACTTTGATGTACCCGGTGGGCAAACTGTAAGCAAAACCATTTATGCGATA
>CAKZPJ010000146.1 GCA_937138955.1 uncultured Flammeovirgaceae bacterium
ATCGGTGTAACCCAGAAAAACGACTTGGTCTTTGGCATAACCCAGCTCTTGTTCGTTAAGAAAAGTACGCTGCTGATAGGTAATGAGCGTAGCAATAATCATCACAATGGAAATAGTGAATTGCACTACAACTAAAGTCTGACGAACTCGGCCGCTCTCTCGGGTAGAACCACTCCGGCCTTTGAGAGCCAAAACGGGTTTGAAACTGGAAATAATAAAAGCGGGATACAGTCCGGCTACTGTTCCCACCAGCACAATTATCGCTACGATACCTAATATTGCCGTTGGGGTAGCGTACTGAGTTAGCTCAATCGTTTTATCAGTAAATTCGTTGAGCCAGGGGAGTGCTAATGAAATAAGCACAATTGCTACTAGAAAACTGAACAGTGCCAATAAAATGGATTCACTTAGATGCTGAAGAATTAACTGCTGGCGGAAGGCACCGATCGCTTTACGTAAGCCAACTTCTTTGCCGCGGGTGGTAGCCCGAGCGGTAGATAAATTGATAAAGTTAAAGCAAGCAATCAGTAGCAGGAATACTCCGATAGCTCCCATTATGTATACGTAATCGATATTTCCGTTTGCCTCTTCTTCGGAGTCGAGCTGAGAGTGGAGGTGAATGGAGGTGAGCGGCTGAAGGAACAGGCTAGTCCCACTGCTGGGCTGTATAAGATTATCCGCTTGTCCGATGTGCCGGTCTATAAAATCTGGGAACTGGGCTTCTACCCGCTCTGGATCAAAATCATCGTTGCCCAACAGGTAGGTGCCAAAGCTGTTACCACCCCAATTAGTTTCTAATCGCTCTCGTCCGTAGATAGTATCATCATTGAGGGTGCTAAAAGATACCAGAAAGTCCGGGTGCCAGTGCGATTGGGTTGGAAAAGTCTCGTATACTCCAGTGATCTCAAAGTAATTACTCTGGGAGATAAGTCGTTTCCCCACCACATCCAGGGTTCTGAAGTACTTTTCAGCCGCCGCCTCAGACAGCATCATGGTGAAGGGTTTTTCTAAGGCTGTGGTGGCATCACCCGCTACGACAGGAATAGTGAATACGTTGAACACTGACGGTTCGGCGTAATAGAGGTTCTCTACCGCTAAACTCTCCTGAAATGATCGATTCTCGTTGATTGTGCCTAGGGTCATACCGGATCGGAGAACCCGGACAACCTCTTGAATATCCGGAAAATCATTTGCCAATCGTGGCCCAAAACCAGGCGCAGTATGACCAATATGTAGGGCTACACTGCCGTCGGAAGAAAGGAAATTTCTGGTAACGCGGTAGATGTTATCTGCATTTTCGTGGTAGCGGTCGTAGCTTAACTCATCCTGAATGAACATAGCAATGAGTAGGCTACCGGTGAGGGCTAGTGCTAAACCGAATATATTGATGGCGGTGGTCAATTTATTACGGGCGAATAATCGCAGAGCCAGGGTGAAATAGTTCTTTAGCATATCTTTAGAAATAGATTGAGTTAACTGATTTGGTTGACGTTTGAGAGTAGCTGGGCGCAGGTACGCGAGTACTTCCCGCAAATACTTCCCTCGAGCTTTCGCTTCCCCTTCTTTTTGCACTCGTAAATAGTAGCGCTCGTGCAGATCGCCTAGTAATTCTTCTAGTAGTTCAGGAGTACAAATGCGCTCCAGCAGTTTATCTACCCAGCGGGGCGGAGTATGTAACTGTTGATCTTGACGAGCCATGGTTAGGTGAAGCTAATCTTGGGTAGAGCCTGGGGAGCAATCCGGTCCCATAGCCGATTACGAACTCCACGCACTTCGTGGAGCATTCGGCTACCCGCTACAGTCACGGTAAACAGTCGTTTGCGGCGTCCACCTCGCTCGGGAGTCGCTTCGCCCATTTGGGAGTTGACAAAGCCTTTCTTTTCCAGTCGTTGCAAAGCCGCGTGTACCGCTCCAGTAGTGATGGTTCGTCTGGTTTCTTCTTCTAAAGCTTCGGCAATAGCTACGCTGTACGCCTGAGGCGTTAGCACGGCGACGGATAGTAAAACCACTTCCTCGAATTCGCCTAGATCGCTTCTTCTCATAATCTGATTATTAGCTGAGAGCTTGGGAGGGGAGCAAAGGGCAAGAATTCCTCCTACTGAGCCCCAGCCATCCAGCTCTTTAGATATTACTTCTATTTCGGTATAACAAATGATTTGCCAAAATTAGAATAGGCTATAACAGTCTATACAAGCAGATTTAGAAGTGTTGCAATCACAGAAAGTGTTCATCGGCGAACACTCGCTATTCGATTTTGAACAGTAATGGGTGCACAGCAATGGTTAGAAACCTACGCCTTCTGAAAAGATTTCAACTGGTAACTGATCGTGCTTCCGTTAGTAGGAATATTATTGGTCACATTGTGTGGGATCAGTCTTAGAAGCTGTTTGAGTTAATTATTTGATGCGAAAACAACGGATTTTGAGG
>CAKZPJ010000147.1 GCA_937138955.1 uncultured Flammeovirgaceae bacterium
ATTTTATGTACCGAAAGCTGAGAACCCACCACGTTCAAGAAGTGCTTAGTACGTCCGGTAATTTTAATTTCGTGACGAGACTTATCGGTAAACATGATCGTATCGCCAATCATATAGCGCCAAGCGCCGGAGACGGTAGAAATAATGAGAACATAATCTACATTCTCTTCTACTTCAGCTAAAGTAAGAACTTGAGCATCATCTCGAACGTTACCCGCATCGGTTAGATTTTTTTCCTCAAAAGGAACGAACTCAAAATAGATACCATTATCTACTACCAACGACATAGAGGTAGTATTAGGCCTGCTCTGAAATGCTAGAAACCCTTCGGAGGCTAAGTAAGTGTCTAAGTAGATCAGAGGATGATCCAATAGCTTTTCAAAACTTTTCCGGTAAGGCTCAAATGCAACACCGCCGGGTGTATACACCGCGAGATTGGGCCAAATCTCGTGAATATTATTTAATCCGTGGTAATCGATTACTTTTTTCAGCATCAATTCAATCCAGGAAGGTATACCGGATAAAGCGCCAATATCCCAGTCGGAAGCTTGTTCTGCAATTTTTTGTACTCGAGTATCCCAATCATCAATTTGGGAGATTTCATCGCCTGGTTTATAATAACCTTTAAACCAAAACGGTATATTGCTAGCACTAATACCGCTGATTTCTCCTTCTAGGTAATTACCATTATTCTGTAGGTCAGTGCTACTCCCCAACATCATAATTTCTTTTTCAAAGAACTCCGAGGGTAGATCAAAGTTAGCCAAACTAGTAACCTGCTGAATACCTGTGGCACGGATCGCGGCCAACATTTCGTCAGTTACTGGAATTCGCTTACTCTTATTCCCAGTGGTTCCTGAACTAAGGGCGAAGTAATTTGGACTACCGGGCCAAGTAATATTATCTTCATTATTCAGTAAGCGATGCCACCACTCATCTGAGATTTTGTGGTAATCATGAAACGGAACATTCTGAGCGTAGGACAAAGGAAGGTTAACACTTTTTAAAATACTGCTAAAGTTATACTGTTCACCAAACGCAGTGTCTTTAGCCGTAGTAAGAAGCTTGTGCAATACCAGCTGTTGTGCTTCAATTGCATCAGGTTCTGGTAGAAATTTATCTGTTATCTCAATCGCTGTTTTAATGAAATTTCCTAGAATAGCCATGGTTGAAATGCTAGTTTAAAAAGTATATCCACAGGACTAACAAACGGGGACTTTTGTTTAAAACCTGCTTAATTTTAAGCAAATAGGGCTCTTGTTAAAAAATTAAATGCATGTTCGCTTAAAATTAGTAATACTAATTAGGGTTTATTACGATAGACCTCATTTCATTTGATGAGTTGGGCAAAAAAAGAGCTGTACCCGTCTAGGTACAACTCTGTTATGGTCAATTAAATTAGATAAATATTCACTGATCCCACCAGAATCGATCTTGCAGATTGGGCGTAGTAGTTGGAATATTACCCGGATTCAGTAGTCGCTCTTCTTGCGGATACGGCAGACGACGAGGAATTTCACCATTACTATTAAAAGCGTTAACTCCGTTGGGCACTACTTCTAACTCGGGATAACCGGTTCGGCGATAGTCATTCCAAGGGATAAGGCTTTGTGAATAGGTAGCGATATACTTCTCACCAATAAGCACTTCTAGTTTATCATCTGCGGCAGCCCAAGTTGCATCTAACTCGGCTTGATAAGCGGCCGGAACTGGTGAACTGGTGATTTTTAAGAAAGAAGCTTGGATAGCCTCATCTAGAGCAGTTTTAGCAGCAGCTACATCTGGGCTTGCTTTCATTAAGAGGGATTCTGCCTCGATAAACTTGACCTCCACGTAACTCATAAGTACTACCGGAGAATTGATGCTAGTGTAGAATCCAGGAAACTCAAACTCATTTTCTTCGCCCACTAAGAAAGGTTTGCGGGTATCATTCTCTGAAAATGATTCGGAAAAGTAATTATCCATCAGCATATTGCCAGAACGGCTCTGCGTAAACTGGTACTGAGGATTAGGTTCGTTGGCTGAAGAACCAAAGATCATTTCGTAATCTTCAAGATTTGAAGAGATGGCCGATGGAACTAAGGCTAAAGCTGCTTCATAGGCAGTTGGGTTTTGTTTGCCCTGCTGAAAAGTATAGCGAAGCTTTAATGAATTCGCCGCCTTGATCCATAAATCTAAATCACCTCCGAATATCAAGTCATCAGCCCCGGGGCTGCTTAGGCTTTCTTCAGCACTTAGTTTAGCAATAGCATCGTCCAGTAGCTGCGGAATAGTATTGGTGTACAATTCTTGTTGCTCGTCGTAGCTAGGGGTAAAGCTTCCTTCATTACCCCTAAATGCGGTTGAATAAGGAACACTACCAAAAGCATCAGCGAGTGAACCAATACCAGTAGCCATTAATACTTCGCCTACTCCCTGGTAATGCGG
>CAKZPJ010000148.1 GCA_937138955.1 uncultured Flammeovirgaceae bacterium
TGTACCTATCGGAGCGGCTCCGTAAAAATCCAGCGAAACGTTTGGCTGAAACGGGGCAGTATGTACTAGATGTAGGCGAAAAAAATGGCTTTAATCCGCAGGGGAAAGCTATATGCAGTGCTCAGAAGGTACGTTTAGTACATGCTGCTATCCGTTATCACATCCAACAAACGGATAGTTGGAATGAAGTGTGGGGACAGCCAATCAATCAGGAAGATATGGCCGGAACCAATCTGTCGTTTTCGGTACTACCTATCCGTGGGTTGCGGAAAATTGGGGTAGAAGTATCGCAGCAAGAAGCGCAGGCATTTATCCACTTGTGGAATGTGGCTAACCATATTATGGGAGTTGATGAACCATTATTACCTGATACTACCAAAGAAGCTTTTTGGCTCCTTAAGAAAATTGCAGATCGGCAACACGCCCCTAGCCAAGCCGGACAAGAAATGGCGCAAGCATTATTAACTATTGTCTCGAATGACAATGGAAAGGAAATTGCCGGTCGGTATACCCGCTTTTTATTGGGCGATAAAACAGCCGATATGCTGGATCTGCCCAAAACTAATCTACCTGATGCTTGGCTGTCAACTCCACTACTAGGGTTTAAGCAACTACGCCAATTATTAGGCAACCGAGCACAGCAGTACTATGCTGTTCGCCAACGCTTAAAAGAGCAAATAAAGCAAATGGAAGCAAAGCCGTTTAAAGTACCCCCTACGCTGAACCCATCCCGCTAGTATGATCATATAACAGTACGGTATCATCTATTTTCGTAATGAATGGTCGAGCCAGCGCGGGATGGCAATGCATGTAAGTTTTCATTAACTAAGCGATTGGGAATCTAAGGTGAAAGTCTGATCTTTTAGAAATCTTTCCACCACAAAGTTTCTATTTCATGACTTCTAAGATTAGTGCATTTATTCTGATAGCGGTATGTCTTACCACAGTTCTTTTTAGTAGTTGCCAAAGCAGTAAAATTGCGTACGGTAATTCGTACTATTTTAAGGCAACTCCTAAAGTCTTATCACAACAAGAAGCTCCTCCTAAAGCTCAGGAGATAGTTGCTTCTGTAAAGAAGGCACCGAGAAACGAGCCTTCTGCTACCGAACGTAAAGAGGCGATTGAACAAAAAATATTGAATCTTCAAAACTATCAAAAACAGCTTGAAGAGACACAAACTGTGTTGGATCAAGCGTCTACCGCACAAGAGAGGAGGGAAATTCGCCGACAACAGCGAGGTGAAAAGAAAGCATTTCGTCAAGAACTCAAACAGCTTTCCCGAGAAATACAATTAGCCCCGGAAGAGGAGCAGAAAGAGAATCTTTCTAAAAATGGTAGGCTCGGCCTGATCTTCGCCGCAATAGGATTAGTACTACTGCTGGTTGTTCCTGGTTCCGTTGGATATATTTTGGGAACTATATTATTGGTGGTTGGTATTTTACTGCTCATTCTGGACTTGGTGTAGTCCGGAAGGCTTAGCATAATCGGCTACTCTTCTATCAATGCTAGATGTAAAGCTGCTTGACCCTTCGATCTGTGTATACGGCGGCGCGCTTTTTCCTGAATTATTTCTTCCACACTACGCTTACTAGTTTTGCTCTCTAGCCAGGAGATAATGTCGAAGTAGATAAAAGCCCGCTTTTCGTAGGGACTGTCAATCAGCGTTAGCAACTGCTCACGAAGAGTATCAAATCTTTTCAAAAGCTCCGGTTCGGTAGTTCCGAATGATAAATTTTTGAGAAAACCCAGAATATACGTTTGATACTGGTGTAGGTCATCCTTAAGCAGTAGAAAGCGATAGGTCGATTTAATCAGGTATTCAATTAAATCCGTGTTACCCAGTTCGTAGTGGCTAATCAGATTAAGTATTCGGGCAAAGCAGTGAATATCTTCTCGTAGGTCTACCTGCTGTTCATTAATAATTTTCTGTAACCAAAAAGAAGCTTGCCGATACTCACTAGCACCAAAATACATGCAGGCAATCTTGTAATAGAAAGTAATGGTAGCGTGTTTTCCTAGCTGATCTACAAATTGATTTAATTCTTCTGCCTTACGCGCTACCAATTCTGTGCCCTCTTTAAAACTTCCGGTTAGAAAATAAGCATTTAGTTCATGAATAGTAATGTACTTAAAAAGCATAGCCCGTAAGTTTTCGTTCAGCTTGAGGCTGGGCGTCTGGTCTACTTCGCGTAGCCGTTGCATAGTCTCCAGAAATTCTTCATAACGATACAAACGTTGTTGGGTAATCATGAGTTTGTGCAGCCCCCGGATGTAAGCCATCGGTTGCAGAGGAATAAATTCCGGATGTTCTTTAAATAGATTAGCCCAGCGTTGAGCGTAACGAAAGGCACCGGTAAAATTCTGAGTAAAAAAGTAGTAGGTTACATATACTTCGTACAAGTGTAATCGCTCGTGAAATGATAGTGTTTCTTCATCGAGCGCGGGTAAGTGTTCTTGGATATACTGATCTATTTCATCTGAATAAGTTTCTTGGCGAATAAACCCTTTCTTCACATACCAGTGATTAAGTCGTACCTGAATATTAGAGAGTAGATTGATATTACTAATCTTCTGAGTAACATCCTGCACCTCCTGAATAATATTGTTAACTTTTTGCAGGCTCTCGGCACCTATTCCCTGGGCAAAAACCTGTTTTTGTAATTTAAGAATCTCCAAATTGAGTTCGAGATTATCGTTCTGAGAAGCTAATCGTTTAGCCTTCGCTAAGGCCTTGGTACATTGTTGAAGTAATCCCCGATTCAGTAGAAGCTGAGCATGATCGATACACTCCCGAAGCTGAATATCTTTACTGTGCGATAGATGAAAGTCGCGCAAAAATTGTAGAGTCCTGCGATAAAGGTGAGCTTTTAGGTTAGAGAATTGCTCTGGTTTAATATGAGGGTGGTACTCCAGAATTTCATGTTCATTCGTAAACTGATGGGTAGTATATGCCTCAAATAGAGATTGTATTTTTAGATTGTTACCCAGTTTCTGCAATTCTAAGGTAACATAGCGCTTTTCGCCTTTGCTTAATGACGCTAATAGTACTTGCAAGTCGGTTGATCTGGGTTTAGCCATCGTATTTACTTTTCTTTAAAATTGCTATAATGGGTAATTAAGGCAATTTAATAGATTAAAAATAAAAATAGCGACCGTAATATTTGTTTTTTTTCTGTTGAATTATAAATTCTAACGATACATTTTAGCATTTTAAGTACTAAAAAATCTACGTTCCTTGTTATGAAGCAACGAGTTTACATATTTGACACTACGCTACGCGATGGTGAGCAAGTGCCTGGTGCTAAGTTAAATCCTGAAGAGAAACTGGTTTTAGCTCAGCAACTAGAAAAGTTGGGGGTAGATATTATTGAGGCCGGCTTTCCTATCTCATCACCTCAGGATTTCAACGCCGTAAAAACCATTGCCGAAAGTCTGAAAAAAGCTACGGTTTGCGCACTAGCTCGGGGCTTAGATGCTGATATTGACACTGCCGCTCGAACGGTAGAAAATGCCGCCAATCCGCGCATCCATACGTTCATATCCGTATCTGATATTCATATTGAGCACCAAATGCGTAAAACCCGCGACGAGGTATTGAAAATGGTAGATCATGCGGTAAGCAGAGCGAAAAAGTACTGCGACGACGTTGAGTTTTCTCCGATGGATGCTTCCCGAGCTGATATAGATTATCTAATAAAGTTTACGAAAGTAGCCATTGATGCCGGAGCTACTACCATTAATTTGCCCGATACGGTAGGCTACGCTATTCCC
>CAKZPJ010000149.1 GCA_937138955.1 uncultured Flammeovirgaceae bacterium
GCAAAATTTTGTCCTCTACAACTTTTATGAATGTCAATTTGAGCGAAATGAAGTGGCCTATACACTTAACAATCATCGAGATTTTCCCAGCTACGGTTATATGCTCAAGCAGGGAGCCACTACGTTGTGGGAAACCTGGAAAGAACCGGATCAGAACTCCTGGAACCACCCTATGTTCGGCTCAGTGTCCGAGTGGTTTTACCAATCGGTTTTAGGCATTCAGCCCGATGAAAATGCAGTAGGAATGGATTATGTTCTTATTAATCCCTCCCCGGTCGGCGATCTAACTTACGCCCGCGGTCATTATCAATCAGTACGGGGAAAGATTGTGGTTGACTGGCAAAAGAAGACGGGTGCTTTACAAATAGAGGTAACCATTCCAGGCAATACTACCGCCACGATTGCGCTGCCCGTATCGGGAGTAGATAATCCACAAATTAATGAAAGTGAAACGTTGATTTTCGCCGATAGCGAATTAAAGGTTGAAAATAATTTTTCCCTGATAAACTTTAACGATGAGCGAATTTTTCTGGAAGTGGGTTCCGGGAGCTATTCATTTGCAGTTAAGGCAGGCGACTAGTCAGAGAATTAGCTAACGCTTGGCAAGCCACCACTGGGCGTGTTGCTCTACAGCCACAAAAAAATCAAAGAATTCATGCTCAAAACTTTCGTAGTGCTGTTGTAAATTTTCAACAGCTGATCCCATTTGGTTAGGGTAGCGAGAGCGTTTTTCCATACCCCTGAGCGTTCGGGCAATACCTTCTAACTCAGCATAGTGCTGTAGCCAGTCATGCTGACTCATGTAGTGCAAAACCTGTTGAGCTTTGGGTGGTAAATGAGTTTCCTGTTCGTATAGTGTACGATAAATCTGTTGCGTAAAATTTTCTAAAGGAACTTCGCTATAATCTCGCCAATTTTTGGCCAAAAAATGGTCGTAAAAAATATCGACAATCACTCCCGCAAAATGACGGTGTTGGTCTACTAACCGATGTTTGCTCTGAAGAAATATGGAGTGAAAATCAGTGAAGTAATCGATCTCCCGATGGAGCAAAATTCCTTCGGCCAAAGCGGGTTCAAACTTTTGGTACTGTTTCCCTTTTACAAAATCGCCTAGAAAGCTCCCGACCATAAGTGAAGGAGTGAAGCGAGACAAATAAAAGTGAGCCAGCAAATTCATCTTTGTTAGAAACGAATTATGACGCGCTTAGTTCTTCACTTATATAAATTGATGTATTTACCAACCTACAAAATCAATCACGAATGAGAATAGCCTTTTTTAGCACGAAGTCGTACGACCGCACCTACATGAATCAAGTAAATGAGGAGTTTGATCACGATATATCGTATTTCGATACCGGACTGCGTCCGTCTACCGCAGTGCTGGCTCAAGATCACAAGACGGTTTGCATATTTGTGAACGATCAGGCTGATGCAGAGACGTTGGAGGCATTGAAGGATCAGGGAGTAGAACTGCTGGCTTTACGCAGTGCGGGGTTTAATCACGTTGATGTTGCCAAAGCCGATGAATTGGGAATCAGAATAGTTCGTGTTCCAGCCTATTCGCCCTACGCAGTAGCCGAACATGCCCTAGCTATGATACTTACCCTAAACCGTAAAACTCACTTGGCCTACAGCCGGGTGCGGGATGGAAATTTTTCTCTGGAACGTCTCACGGGATTTGATCTGCGCGATAAAACGGTAGGGGTCATCGGAACGGGAGTAATCGGGCAGGTATTTGCCCACATTATGATGGGAGTAGGCTGCCGAGTAATTGCCTACGATCCTCGTCTCAACGAAGACTTGCAAAAAAAAGTAGAATTTGTAGATCTACCTGAGTTGTTTAGCCAGTCGGATATTATCTCGCTGCACTGTCCACTTACCAAGGAGACCCACTACATCATTAATGAAGGGGCAGTTAATCAAATGAAAGATGGTGTAATGTTGATCAATACCAGCCGGGGCGGATTGGTAGATACGAAAGCCGTAATTCAAGGTCTGAAACATCAGAAAATTGGCTATTTTGGTTTAGATGTGTACGAACAAGAAGAAAATATCTTCTTTGAAGACCTATCGGGGGCTATCATTCAGGATGATATGATTACCCGGTTGATGACTTTCCCTAACGTACTGATTACTTCTCACCAAGCCTTTTTCACCCAGGAGGCTATGACCAAAATTGCGAAAACCACGCTACAAAATACTCGAGACTTTGAGGAGGGGAAAGAACTGGAAAATGAAGTGGTTTACTCCGATAAGTAGAGTAATGAAAGAAAAAAGGAGACAAAGCGAACAAATGTCGCCAGTCTCCTTTTAAAAATAGAATTACGCTTGAAAAGAATCTGCACTAAACCTCCCAACCATCGCGGTAGTCTCGACCCACAAACTGGTTGGCTTCTTTCAGGTTAGTTATTTTCATATTCTCCCCATCCCAAAGTAACTTTTTGCGACCGTAGTACTCCGCTTTTCGGCCTTCTCCCTTACGAAGCATATAGCTACGAATGGCTAAGTTACCCATCAGTACCGTTTCGGTCATGGGACCAGCGTAATCAAAAGATGAAGTCAGCCCCTGGTGTTCAGTACTATTGAAACCAGCCTTACAGGCATCTACCCATTTGCGCTGATGACCGTACTCTGGTTCTTCGTTATCTTCTTTCTCAGGACCAAAATCGGTAGTGCCATCGTTGAGATACAACTTAGGCATAAGTGGGGAGCTATCGTTAATATTAGTGGAGATAAGTCCCTTATCTCCAATGATCAGTACACCGTTAGCACTATTGGCTCCGCCAATATCATGATCCGCTGGAATAATTTCCGGATGGGAGGGACGAATACCTCCATCGCTCCAGGTCATTTCAATCGGAGACTTACTTTTTTCGGTTTCGTCAAAATGAAGGGTGATAAAGGAAGACGGCGGACAGCCTTTCGGGTGGTAGTCGGGAGTCCACATCTGGCTAAATACCGAACTTACGCTGCATTCAGCATCTGTCGGATATTTTAGTCCTAACGTGCGAAAGGGAATATCAATTAAGTGACAACCTACGTCGCCCAGCGCTCCGGTACCGTAAGCCCACCAGCCCCGCCAGTTGAACGGATGTAGATTAGGCGTGAATGGACGATATTCTGCCGGACCTAACCAAAGATCCCAGTGCAGATCATCTGGTTTTGCATTGGCATCGGGTTCGGGCATTTCGCCACCCTGGAGTCACACTGGACGGTTGGTCCATACTTGTACTTTGGAAATATTTCCGAGCTTGCCGGAATCG
>CAKZPJ010000150.1 GCA_937138955.1 uncultured Flammeovirgaceae bacterium
TTCTTCATAAAACGAGCTTGCTGATTTTAATCGTTATAAACTTGTTCTTCGGGCCCCATTCCTTCGGGGGCCTGGTAGGCGATAGTCATTGCCCATTTATCAAACTCGAAGCCATCTTCCCGCATAGAAAATGAAATGATGTGTTGACCCGGTTCTTCAATCATCAGATAAATCAGTTCGGGTACTCCGGTATGTACCTCTTCGGTACGCTGCCGACTTTCCCACGACCATTCCTGCTTATTACCATCGAACTGCATCCGTTGCCCGGTTTCCGGCCACTCGCCGTCTAGCCCTATGTGGATGCCGTTATCTTCAGTACCGGAGGTATGGGTGCGTACCCAAACGTAATATTTACCAGGAGTGTTGAAATAGACATCGTAGCTCAGAACACCTGCTTCGCCTGGTTCTGGAAAGAAGTTTTCTCCCCGAGTGAGCACATCATCGTGCGTAGTGCGGGTGTCAGGTAGTGCTTCCAGGTAAACGCCTCCGCTGGCAGTTGCCGCGTGGTTTTCGTCGGGGTCAGGAGAAGGCAAAGAAGAAGTTGCTTCGTCTACGACGTACCACTTTCGGACGAGCGTATCGGTTTGGCTAGCAAAGTGCTCAGCTTCTACCGCTAGCACGCCATCAGTTTCTTCGAATATTGGTGCTTCTGCTGCTTCAGGCTTTGATTCCTCCTGCTGGGCAGTTTCAGTAGTAGAAGATTGCTGACAAGCACCACATACTACCAAACTCAGCAAAATAATAGTGTAGTAACGATACGTTTCCTTGATGATTGACATTATGTTTAGTTGTATTTAAATTATTGTTATTTAGCTAAGGTCGTTCTCTTCGTCCAGTCGGCTCGATCCATCTTATATACCATACAGTGACTACCCTCAAAGGTTCTTTGCTCCACGAACTGTAATCCTATGCGCTCGTAAAAGCGAATAGCTCCGTGGTTGGTCTCCAGCGGATCAATTAGAACAGCGGTGACTTTTTCGTCGGCAAAGCAGCGTTCCAGTGCTAGTCTCATCATGATGGTTCCGTATCCTCTTCCCAGGTCTTCGGCTTCGCCAATCCAGATGTCAATGGCCCTCAGGTTTGCCTCCACATCGCCCCAGTAATGGGATTCTTCTTCGGCTGGGTCAATGATTTGTAAGCACCCAATCGGTCGGCCGTCTAGCTCGGCAATTAATTGTTCCCGCCACGCGGGAGAGCGTTGAAGCTCGTATTCCCAATTCCAGTCTTCGTCATCATCCGATGCCTTCACGTGCGGTTGTTGATCCCAGTGCTGCAATAAACTCAAATCATCAATGGTAGCCGGACGCAACGTGATCTGTATTTGCTCAGCCATTCGCCGTTTTCTTCTATATATTATAAACTAATTACCCTTCCTTACTACGTACCAGCACCACCCAATCCTGGCTATCACCCGATGGGGCATTTCCTACCGAGACGTTACTTCCACCGCTAACTTCGTTCGCACTACCACTTTGTAGGTCACCCCCATTTTTAGGATCAAACCACTGTACCGAGTAGGTTCCGGCGCCTTCCAGATTAAGATTAGTGGTAGCAGCATTGTGTAAGTAGACTGCGTACACTTCGTCGGGTTTGGCAAAGCAGTAGGCGCCTTCAGCATCTACCAAATCATCAGCCGACTCCATCTCCCAGAATGGTAAGTGATCGTGGAAGAAAGAAACTGCGTGATCGGTTTGTTCCCACATATTGTTACGAGTGCGCCAGGTTTCTAGCCCTAAGTCACTGTCGCCGTAGAGATAGCCAAAGTACCATTCAGCACCGCCACCACCCGCCATTAAGTTACCCCATAACACTTCGTAGCGAATAGTGTCGTGCTCGGGGTCCATATCATCGGGGAATACGCCGTGGTAGTAAGGGCCAATTTCATCTAGGTTCACGACCCACTGCCTTCCGGCTTCACCAGAAGCTTCTATCCAGCGCTTAGTTTCGGCATGCACTGCTGTGGGTGGATTAATTTGTAGAGCTGGGCCATCTAAGTCTTTGAAACCCAATAGTGGCTCTAGAATGTCATCGCGTTCTTTTTGCGAGGCGTGGGTATGCAGAGTAACTGCGTTTTGGTAAGGATCGGTTTCTTTGAAATAGCTAATCATGACTCGGCGCTGCTCATCATTTTGTGCATTAGGTGAGAAATCAGCGTAGCCGTTTTCTTCCCCCATATCCCAGTTTACAGCCAAATGATGGGCAAAGCGGGCAATAAGTTCACGATAGTAGAGTTTGCGCTCAGGTCCTGTATCGCCGTTGTCTAATAGTAGCTCATTTTCGGTTTCCTGGGTAAAGAAGTGAAGTAGAATTCCTAGACTATCGGCGTGAGAGAATACAATTTCCCACTGATCTAATTTGCTACAATCAAATCGATAACGCTCGTCGTAACCCGTGTAGGGCCACACATCTTCACCATCACCTTGAATATTCAAGGTTAGAAAGTAGCTCGAGTTTACTCCTTTTCCCGCCAGATAATTAAACCCACCAATGAGACCTTTCCCCTTGCCATCTTGCCAACTAGGGTCACCCTCATTCCAATCTTTTATATGATCTTGGTAAATATGAAGTTCCTTATCGACCGGGGCTTCACCATCCTTATG
>CAKZPJ010000151.1 GCA_937138955.1 uncultured Flammeovirgaceae bacterium
TCGGCCAGCCCCAGATAATTTCCTTGGTATTAAAATATACTGCTACCAGTCCAAAGACTACCGCAAAAAACTCAATCCAATTCCACTCCATGCTGCAAGCTTACATAAGAATCTATTGTGAGACAACCTACTACAGATAGTCAGTTCGATTATTAAAAATGAATCAAATTAGTTAGTATTGATCTGATTTGCATTGATCAATCAACCATAATACGCAACCTAACTACGCTATGACCAGACTTCTGTCACTCCTTCTCCCCGGATTACTTTCTACCCTACTTATCTTTTCTTGCTCTAGCCCATCGGAAACTTCTCAAGAAGTATCAGAAGAAAAAGCGGTTCGCTCAGCGGATATTATTGTATACGGAGGTACTTCCGCCGCCGTCACAGCGGCAGTACAAGCAGCTAAAATGAATAAATCTGTGATTATGGTTTCACCTGATAAGCATTTGGGTGGATTAACTGCCGGTGGTTTGGGCTGGACCGATACTGGCGATAAATCAGTCATTGGCGGACTGTCGCGGGAATTTTACCACCGAGTATTTCAGCATTATAACCAAGACTCAGCCTGGCAGTGGCAACAACAGTCGGAATACGGCAACCAGGGGCAGGGGAACCCGGCGATGGACGGTGAAGAGCGTACTATGTGGATCTTCGAACCTCATGTAGCCGAACGTATCTTTGAAGACTTTGTGCAAGAATACGGCATTACGTTGTACCGCGATGTCTGGCTGAACCGTGAAAGCGGTGTGACGGTGGAGGGTGGAAAGATTACGGCCATTGAAACCCTGGATGGGCAGCGTTACGAAGGAAAAATTTTTATTGATGCTACTTACGAAGGCGATCTGATGGCGGCAGCCAAAGTAAGCTACCACGTAGGCCGGGAGGCAACAAGCGTGTACGACGAAGAGTGGAACGGGGTGCAAACCGGAGTGCTACACCATAAGCATTGGTTTGACGAAGATATTAGCCCCTACGTGGTTCCAGGCGATTCCAGCAGTGGACTACTACCGCTTGTGTCAGCGGAAGATCCGGGTGAGTACGGTGTGGGCGATGATAAAATTCAGGCCTACTGTTTCCGGATGTGTCTCTCTAATCATCCCGATAATCAGGTAGCTTTTCCTAAACCAGATAATTATGATCCTGGTCAATACACATTATTAGCTCGGGTGTTTGAATCAGGTTGGCGCGAAACGTTTAATAAATTTGATCCTATTCCCAATCGCAAGACTGATACTAACAACCACGGTTCAGTGAGCACGGATAATATTGGCAAGAACTACGACTACCCCGAAGGCAGCTACGAACGCCGCCGAGAAATTATTAAGCAGCACGAAGACTATCAGAAAGGACTGATGTACTTCATCGCTAACGACCCACAGGTGCCGAAAGATGTGCGGGAGGACATGAGTCAGTGGGGTTTAGCAGCGGATGAGTTTACTGACAATGAAAACTGGCCCCACCAAATCTACGTGCGCGAAGCCCGCCGGATGATTGGTCCCTTCGTAATGACCGAACAAGAAGTGCTGGGCAAACGTGAAGTGCCCAAACCCGTCGGCATGGGTTCCTACGCCAT
Source organism: uncultured Flammeovirgaceae bacterium (assembly GCA_937138955.1). GTDB lineage: Bacteria > Bacteroidota > Bacteroidia > Cytophagales > Cyclobacteriaceae > Tunicatimonas. The sequence continues at coordinate 1,577 of CAKZPJ010000151.1, forward strand.
GGATTCGCACAACACGCAACGCTACATTAAACCCGATGGCTACGTACAAAACGAGGGCGACATCGGAGTAAAGCCTGACCGACCGTATAGCATCTCTTACGATGCGTTAACCCCTAAACAAGAAGAGTGTGAAAATCTACTCGTTCCGGTCTGCGTCTCCAGTTCCCACATTGCTTTCGGTTCTATCCGTATGGAACCCGTCTTTATGATTCTCGGCCAAAGTGCCGCCACCGGAGCAGTCTTAGCCATTGATAATAATATTCCGGTGCAAGAAGTTGACTACGAGCAATTGCAAGCTAGGCTTACTGAAGATGGGCAGGTGTTGACTCAGTAACACACGCGATATTGAAGAAAGGTAGTTTTTAATGTATGAAAATAAGAAAAGTTCAGCTCAAAAACGGCTACAAAAGATTCCACGATCTAATAATAGACCCTGGATACAATAATTTTGTTACCAACATTTATGATCAAAATCTAAAAGACTCAACAAATAGAATAAGGAATATTTGCGGTATAACTACTAGGATTGACCCCGAAAGGTTAAAACTCACTCTTCCTGAATTTGTCACAGAAGAAATGAATGTATATTCCGAGCTTGAAGAATGTATTTTTAAAAGAAGGCAAAACAAATAGACACACATAATATGACTCAAGCTAACTGGAACACGGTTAAAGAATACGAAGATATTACCTATCAAAAATCCGGCGGAGTAGCCCGAATTGCGTTTAATCGACCCAATGTGCGAAATGCTTTCCGTCCCAAAACCGTAGGCGAATTATTCGAGGCCTTTTTGGATGCTCGGGAAGATACTTCTATTGGAGTTGTGTTACTCTCTGCCGAAGGTCCATCGACTAAAGATGGAGTATATTCCTTCTGTAGTGGAGGTGACCAGCGAGCCCGAGGTCATCAGGGCTACGTGGATGATGACGGAATGCCTCGGCTCAATATTCTGGAAGTGCAGCGGCTAATGCGTTTTATGCCTAAAGTAGTTATTGCGGTAGTGCCTGGTTGGGCGGTAGGAGGCGGTCACAGTTTGCACGTCGTCTGCGACCTGACCCTGGCCAGTAAA
>CAKZPJ010000152.1 GCA_937138955.1 uncultured Flammeovirgaceae bacterium
TGAGCGAGCCTTAGGTTTGCGAGGCTTACGGATAATTGATTTTACAGTATCAATAAAGCGGGTAATGTTTAGCGTAGCATCTACCGCATCTTTTCGTAGGTTAAGCACCCCACCTTTTACTTGAGCTTCATCAATAAGAATATTACCATTATTAAAACTAGTCCGTATATCAAAATCAACCGTAAGATGGTTCGCGATGATCATAGGTCGATTTTCGTCGTCCATAATCGTTACACTATCGAGCACTCCAGTATCAAACCATTTAATATGTACGCCTTCAATAGAAGTACGAAAACCGGTTCGTTCGGTGATAGTCTTGGCCAGATACTGAACCAGCCGGGTTTGTATTTGAGGTATTTGTACAGCACTCACAACCGCAATAAATAGCAGAATAAGAATAGCCATAAGCCATAAGAAGGGCTTGGCAACTCGTTTGGTAATACTGCGGGTGGTATGGGGACTTTTTTCTTTCAAATTACACTAACACTCTGCTATATTGCGGCGCAGAATCTTATTGGCGGTGCCTCTTAAATCCGTCGAGCAACTCTTCATTTCTACTAAATTATGCGTAAAAGTACTGCAACTGATGCTTCTTCCTCTGTTATTCTAGCTGTAGAATCATCTTGCGATGAGACCTCAGCGGCTATTAGTAAAAACGGGGAAATACTTAGTAACATTGTCGCTACTCAAGCGGTTCACGAAAATTATGGCGGTGTAGTACCAGAATTAGCTTCCCGAGCACACCAACAAAATATTGTCCCAATAGTACATCAGGCTCTACAGAAGGCAAATATAACAAAAACTATGCTGAACGCAGTGGCATATACCCAGGGGCCGGGCTTATTAGGAGCATTATTAGTAGGCTCTTCTTTTGTGAAGTCGCTCGCTTGGGGATTGCAGATTCCTCTGATTTCGGTAAATCACATGCAGGCTCATATATTAGCTCACTTTATTGAGTCACCTCGCCCTCAGTTCCCATTTCTATGCCTAACGGTAAGCGGCGGCCACACTCAGCTAGTGGTAGTACGTGATTATTTAGCTATGGAAATTATTGGCGAGACAATGGATGATGCCGTAGGAGAAGCATTCGACAAGATTGCTAAGCTGCTGGGACTACCCTATCCGGGCGGGCCTCATTTAGATCGTAGTGCTCAACAAGGAAATCCCGAACGATTTTCTTTTCCAGCTACTTCAATGCCTGAACTTAACTTTTCGTTTAGTGGAATAAAAACGGCAGTGCTATACTTCTTACGAGATCAACTTAAGCATAATAAACAATTTATTGAGGAGAACTTGTCTGATCTATGCGCTAGTGTACAATCTACGCTTATCAGTATGTTGCTAGAAAAAGTAGAAGCGGCGGCCAGTCAAACTGGGATTCGCGAAATTGCCATTGCTGGCGGAGTATCGGCTAATTCTGGGTTACGAAGTCAGTTACAAGTATTAGCTACCCAAAAGCAATGGCAGGTATATATTCCAAAAATTGAGTACTGTACCGATAATGCCGCTATGATTGCTATGGCCGCTCATTACCAGTATTTAGCCGGATTAACTGATACATTGGCAGTTAGCCCCAACCCTCGCCTCAAGTTTGGAAGTGAAAATAATGATTGACGTAAATGCTGGGAGCCAGGGGCATGGAGTAATGGGTTTCCTAACGCTGAGCTGCCTACACCACACCCCCTGCTATCGTTAATTATTAGGGTGGTAGCTGGCAAATAGCCCACCGGGGACAGTCTCTAATAGTACAGAATACGTTAGTAGGGAGCGAGGCACTACCGCGCTTTGAAAAGCAGGCGTGGTTTGGATAGCATCTAAGAGCCCTTGGCGAATTTTCTTGCGTTCGTTAGTACTAATTGTTTCAACAAGGGAACGCTGCAACAGTGCATCTATATCAGGCTCTTGGGCTAAGTACTTTTTCAGTAATGGTAACTGCTCCTGAAGATAGGGCCGTAGTTTAGCCAGCAGATACATCATCATAGCTTCTACGTCTTTATTACCATTGAGATACGGAATGTTCTGCCAGTGCTCCACTACAAAGCTCTCTACAGCAAGTATGCTATGCTGTGCTTTTTCTTTAGAGAGATGCAGCTTATCACGTAATTCGTTTAAAAAATCCCGTTCGGATTTGCTAATTACTTTATCAGATAAAATAATCATGGTTGCTAACTCGAGTAAGTATCGTTTAAGCACCGGAGATTTAACCTGGTCCCACTTAATATCTTCCATGCTCACGCGCTCCGAGATCATTTTCTTTCCTTGATCTTCTAGCTCTTCAGGTAATTGAGACAACTCTAAGTAGTAATTTAAAAACTCTTTTTCCTCTTTTTCAACAATTCCGTTTGCCCAGGCAGCCGAAGAAAGTACGTACAAAATTAGTAATCGCAGCCGAGCGTGGCTTTTCACTACTTTTTCTCTCTTCTCCGCATCAGCATAGGTTTGAATCCAAGGATGAAAACAATAGACATCCACAAATGAAAGAGCACTGTGCATGATGGCTCTCCAGAATTCATCCTTAGCATCAGAGGTCATAGGTTGCGTGCGGATATCTAACACTTGTTCAGAGAGATCTACACCGGCTTTTGGTGAGCGGGTTAGAATGCCGCCCCGCGATTTAGGTTTAATGCTAGGGTATAGCGAAATGTAGTATTCGCCAATACGGTACGCCACTTCAGAAATAGCATCGGCGAAGTCAACCTCTCTTTTTAGGTTATGGTAGCGGTTGGTAGTAAGCGCGCTATTTAGTAAACTTTCTAACAGTAAAACTTTCCAGCGTTGCTGGTTAGTGAGCTTATCAGTTTTCAGCGATTTTAGTAAAGCTTTGTAAGAATACGGCATTTGAGCCGGGTATCCGTACAATAGCCCGGTAGCCTGCATTAACTCGTAAATCAGTTGGTCAAATGCCGCAGCAGAAGATTTCTGCTCCTTTAGTCGCTGAAACTCTTGGTGCAACACGTAGTGGTGGCGAGTAGCTAAGTATTTTTTTAACCAACCTTTTTCTTGCCATTTCATAGAAAACCGTTTAGAAGAAGAGACCCAAGTTGGTGAAAAATTTCAGAGTAGAGAAATGAGATATTCCTTTTTTCCTTGGTTGTAGGTTATTACTGGTATTGAATTTAGAAAATGTGAAACAATAGTAGAGGATAGGTTGGCGAAGCCATTTATCCCTATTAAATTAGGTGTTCGTTACTAAAATTCATTGTTTATTGGGCAAGTATGGGTAAGCAAGAAAAACCAAAGTTTTCCAGTCAAGTATCCGTAAAAAACCGAAAAGCTCGGTTTGAGTACCATTTTTTGGATACTTACGTAGCCGGATTGAAGCTGATGGGAACTGAGATTAAATCGATACGAGAGGGGAAAGTAAGTTTGCAAGAGGCTTACTGTTACTTTAATAATCATGAACTATTTGTGAAACAAATGCACATAACGCCTTATAGTCAGGGAACGCACTATAACCATGAGGCCACTCGAGAACGTAAGCTTCTTTTAAAAAAGAAAGAATTAGCTAAATTAGAGAGTAAAATGAGTGAGAAGGGGTTGACCATTGTGCCCACTCGGCTGTTTATTAATAATAGAGGCTTAGCTAAAATAGAAATTGCGTTAGCGCAAGGTAAAAAGCTATTTGACAAGCGGGATGATATTAAACAGCGTGATACCAAACGAGAGCTGGATCAGATGAAATTTTAAGTAGTATGGATTGGAAGAAGTTTTTTCGCTTGCTAATTTTCAGAAACTGGGAGTATGAAGCGTAATGTACTGCTGTTAAATCAAGATTATCAGCCGTTGACCATCTGCTCGATGGAACGAGCTTTTCTGTTGGTATTTCTGAATAAAGCAGAGCTACTTACTGAAGCGGAAAATGACGAAATTCGTACCATTAACAAATCGTTTCCTTGCCCGGCAGTTATCCGACTATACCGTTACGTAAACCTTCCCTACCGCGGTGTAGTGCTCACTCGCCAGAATGTGTTTAAGCGAGATAAATTTACCTGCCAGTACTGTGGCTCCCCTAAGAATTTGACTCTTGATCATGTGATTCCTCGCTCTAAAGGTGGAAAAACCAGTTGGGCTAACTTGGTAGCGGCCTGCCAACCTTGCAACACCCGTAAAGGGGATCGTCGCCCTCACGAAGCTAACTTAAAGCTCCAGCAAAAGCCCCATCGGCCAACCTACCTGATATTTCTGCGCGACCACTCCGGTTCCATGCGTAAAGAATGGCAACCCTTTCTAAATTACTAGAAGGCAGGGGGTTACCCTTGTGCCAGGTTTCTTCTGCTTATATAAAAAACTTACCTGAGTAACTTGTTTGCAGAAGTATAGAATTTTGCCAAAGGGACTAGCTATAAATTTGATGAATATTTGAATAGTATAACTTTAAAGTAAAAAAGTTATTAATTATTACTTTAAACCTTTCTACTTTTTGAGTATCTAAACAAATATCATTCACCAAACGAATAGCGATATGAAGCTTACTAATGACTGGAAAATTGTATCTGCTGGATTATCTCTGGCCATTTTAGTGTCTTTCACAGCCTGTCAGGAAGATGGAGAAGAACTCAGCTCTAGTGCGGACGAAGCAGAAGCTACTGCTCTAGATGAGGCCGTTGCTGACGATCTTTTTGAAGACATTGATCTGCTGAGCGACGAAGCATCTGAGTACGAAGGCGATACTCAAGGAGGACGGCTGGAAAACGACGAATCTGTTCTGAGGAGCGATTGCGTAGGAAGAGGAGTGGAGCGTTTACGAGCTGAAGGTGTGATGACCAAGACTGTGACCCTAGACTTTCAGGAAGGTTGCGAAGGGCCTAAAGGTCGTGAACGACAAGGAACTATGGTTGTAACTCGTGTTACCGATACAAATGCCGCTACCTATACGGTTTCAACTACTTTCCAAGATTTTTATCTAGATGGAAAGAAGGTAGAAGGAACCCGAACCCGGGTTTACTCTAAAGCGGAAGCCGGAGTACAACAGATTCAAATTACGTTGGCTGAAGGAAAAGTAACATTAGAAGATGGTCAGGTGATAGAGCGAATCGGCTCATTCAACAAAACCTGGAATCGTAGCTCTGGTGAGACTACCGTAACAGGAAGTGCTAGTGGCGTGAATCGTAACGGAGTGAGCTATACCTCAACGATTACTGAGCCTTTAATGTACAATCGAAGCTGCTTTAGCGAAGGTGTGTATATGGCAGTGGAAGGAGTGCGGAGCATCACTCGAGAGGGAAAGTCAGATGTTACCGTGAACTACGGAGAAGGCGAGTGCGATAAAACAGTGGACGTAACCGTGGATGGCGAAACCCGCAGCATAGAAATGACAATTACGAAAAAAGATTGATAGTAGGAAGTGAGAAGACCGAAGTGGAATATTTATCTTCTTCCAACTTCGGGCTTCCCGCTTCCTACTTTTCTATAAGACTTCTTCTACCCGTTCAGCGGCATCTTTCAACAGAATTGCCGAGTATACTTTTAGCCCCGATTCTTCTATAATCTTAGCACCTTCCTCTGCATTGGTTCCTTGCAAACGCACAATGATCGGAACCTGAATGTCGCCAATGTTTTTGTAAGCCTCTACCACTCCGTTAGCTACCCGATCACAACGAACAATACCCCCGAAGATATTAATCAATATAGCCTTAACGTTAGGGTCTTTCAGAATGATTCTGAAGCCAGCCTCTACGGTTTCAGCATTGGCGCTACCACCTACATCCAGGAAGTTAGCTGGCTCACCACCCGATTGCTTAATAATATCCATGGTGGCCATTGCTAAACCCGCTCCGTTCACCATACAGCCAACGTTTCCGTCTAATTTAACGTAATTAAGCCCCGCTTTGCCAGCTTCAATTTCTAGTTCTTCTTCTTCATTTAAATCACGCAGCTCAACTAAGTCTGGGTGGCGGTATAGCGCATTATCATCCAGATTAACTTTAGCGTCTACCGCTAGAATTTTATCGTCCGATGTTTTTAGTACCGGATTGATTTCAAACTGAGAAGCATCAGATGCCATATAGGCCTTGTACAATGATTGAATAAATTTTACCATTTGCTTAAAGGCTTTTCCTTCTAAGCCTAAGGCAAAGGCCACCTTGCGAGCCTGGAAGCCTTGCAGTCCGATACCGGGATCAATCCATTCTTTGATAATCTTTTTTTCACTATCTGAGCGCTGCTTGTCTTGTTCAGCTACTTCTTCAATATCCATTCCGCCCTCGGTTGAAGCCATAATTACATTACAGCCTTTGGCTCGATCAAGTAGAATGCTCAGGTAATACTCTTTAGGTTCATTTTCACCCGGATAATAGACATCTTCAGCTACCAGCACTTTATGCACCTTTTTACCTTCCTCTCCCGTTTGCGGGGTTACTAACTGCATTCCTAAAATCTGTTTGGAGATTTCTTTTACCTCCTCACGGCTTTTAGCCAGCTTCACTCCACCGCCTTTGCCTCGGCCTCCCGCGTGAATTTGGGCTTTTATCACATACCATTCGGTACCGGTTTCTCCGTTTAATTTTCGGGCCGCTTCTACCGCACCTTCGGGGGTGTCGGCAACAATGCCCTGTTGGATTTGTACTCCGTAACCTTGCAGCAGGTTTTTAGCTTGATATTCGTGTATGTTCATGCAGAAAAAAATTTTTAGCGAAGGTATTAAAAATACTGTTAATTTTAGCGTTATAAACAAATTCTACAATGCTGAGAGCGGAAAACATTGTGAAGCGATATCGTAACCTAGTAGTACTGAAGTCGATAGATTTAACTGTAGAGCAGGGTAAAATAGTATCTATTGTAGGTGCATCGGGGGCGGGTAAAAGTACGCTGCTGCATATTCTAGGTACATTAGATCAGCCCGACCAGGGAAAGGTATTTTTGGATGACAAAGAGCTCACCAAGCTAAAAGGTGCTCAGTTAGCCGAGTATCGTAATCGTCACGTAGGTTTTATTTTTCAATTCCATAACCTGCTACCGGAGTTTACGGCCTTAGAGAATGCCTGCATTCCAGCCTACTTGGCTAACCATACTTCAGACAAAGAAATTAAAATGCGGGGCGTGGAACTACTAGAACGGTTGGGGTTACGCGACCGTATGCAACATAAGCCTTCCGAAATGTCAGGGGGGGAGCAGCAACGAACGGCGGTTGCACGAGCCTTAATGAATAACCCATCCGTTGTTTTTGCCGATGAACCCAGCGGTAATCTAGATTCTCGCAACGCTGGAGAGCTGCATAATCTCTTCTTTCGTTTGCGTGATGAACTTAATCAGACTTTTGTGATTGTGACCCACAACGAAGAATTAGCCAACATGGCTGATCAGAAACTGGAGATTAGAGACGGAATGATTGCGGTGTAAAGCCAACTTAGGCTTTCACATTTGTTTCTGATAGAACTTTTGCTCTAGCCTTCTTCCTTTTTAAACGAAAGAAAAATATATCAACGGTCAGTTGATATTATTTTTGAAACATTGTTGCATTTACGGTGAAAGCTTGCTTACTTTTACCGCAATGATGCCACAAGCTAATCACCGTGGGTACTGTTTATTATGCCAAGGCCTACTCGGCTATTTGTTCGTGCTGAATATTATTGGTTTCTCTTGGCATTTGCATAGCCACTTTTCGGATAATACAATTGTATTAGAGCAGAATGAGTCTGTTTTATTTTCTGATGACAGTTGTCAAGTTTGCGATTGGTTGGTACATCATACCTATCATGGTTCTACCCCACTACAAGTAGCGACTGTAATTTACCCGGAAAGCATTTCCCTAGGTTCGTCCACTCAGACTCTGCACTGCTTCTGGACTCAGCAATATCAGCCATCCCGTGCTCCGCCAGTTTTAGGTTAACCCTACCTTTTACGTATTATTTTATCAATAAATCTGCCTTATTCAGTAGGAGTAGATAGTTCGCTATATCCATATTTCTTAATCGACTTACCAATTTACACCATGAAAAAGATATTATTTGCTGCCGAAAGGTTGCTCATTGCTTTGTTATTTTTATTCACTTTTGTTGCTTGTGATGATGATGACGTTCCACCGGAAGAAAATGAAGAGGAAGCTATTACGAATGTCATCCTTACGTTTAGTCCTCAGGGCGGAGGAAGCGACGTTACCGCTACTTGGGTAGATGCTGACGGCGAAGGAGCCGGAGATCCGGTACTAACTGATATTGAACTAGCGGTTAATACTACTTATACCCTAAGTATGGTGCTTACTAACGCACTTGACCCTACTGACCCTGAAGATATTACGGAGGAAATTGAAGAGGAAGATGACGAGCATATGTTCTTTTTTGGCTGGACTGATGGATTGTTTTCCGACCCTGCCGGTGATGGTAACGTTGATACTCGATCTGATGCGGTTAATTACGAAGATCCGCTGGATGAAAATGGATATCCGGTTGGTTTAGAAACTGAGTGGACGACGGGTGATGCCGCTACTGGTGAATTTAGGGTAGTATTAAAGCATCAGCCTGATATTAAATCGGCTACTTCCGGGGCTACCGACGGTGAATCGGATATTGATATTAGATGGGATATTGAGATTCAGTAGGTGATAAGTAATTGAGCGAGGTAAGGGGCATATTCTTAGTACTATCAATCCTGAGAATTAGCGTAAAATTGGAAGCCGATAAATCCCCAGGCGGAATAAGAAAATAACGTCAAAGCTAAAGCGGGAGTAGTGAAGCCAAGAAGTAAAACTAAGGCAGCTATTCCAACAAACAAGTAACCGGCTACCTTTACGTTCCTAACTCCTCGCTCAGTACTTTTACTAGCTACTGCTTTAGTAGAAAAAATCCCTTAAGACTTCTCTGACTGAGTTAGTCTGAAGGGACTAATAAAACTATTTAGGCATGATAGTAATCTTGATAACCGAAGCATTTTCAGGAACGTGAAAATCAAAGTCTCGTTCGGCAACGGGTTTAATTACATCAACTGAATCGTGTGGGCCTACGTTGCTAGAACCAGGCTCTTGCGCTAATACTTGATTAGGGCCAGTACCAGGGGCGGTATCTTCTTCAGTTCCTGCATCATAAAGCGATATATACTTAGTAACATTACCGTAGATAGGCTCATCTCCGTCAAACAGCAGTAATCCACCGTTGTTGAATCCGTAGAACCAATCGTTCGACTGCACGAACATGGTTTCTATCTGTAGATAATAGCCCGGTAGTGCTGTTACTTCAAATGAAGTTGGTGTGCCGGGAAGAATGGGGCCATCGGGACTGATAATACCGCTCATGCCGATACTTTCTTCTCCAGCTAATTGGTCAGCTTTTACCATTGCCATTCCATCTTCAGCGATTAGCTCGGTCCCTTCATCAGCAGGCATATGTGGAGCAAAAACAGCTTTTTCTCCAGCAGCAGTTTTGTAGAGAGCGAACACTCCCGGCGATAGCGGAACGATTCCGTTGGCTCGGTCAGTATCAATTAATCCTGGTTCAGAGACGTTCTCAATCGTTACTACAAAAGTAGTAGACTCTTCTTCTTCATCGTGGATTTCGTCCAGAATCTCATGAAGAATCTCCCTACAGCCGAAGGTGCTGCTGAGTAATACAGCAACTAGGGCTAATTTTAATGTTCGAAATAGTACCATAGCGTTGTGAGAGGTTCGGTTAAACATATATTTTGCTTAAGAACCTAAGGTAGAAAGGAAGCTGTCACAAGGGGTGTAAGCCAGACGACATAGTATTAGATAGGCCAAAAAATAAAAAAGTGGACTTTCATTAAGTCCACTTAAAGCATAAGCTAATTTAGACGTAGAGAAGTGAGCTTATCAGCCAATATCAGCTGTTTCTGAAGAAGACTTTTGCTCGGCAGACTGGTCAATCAGCTCTCCCATAAGTGCAAAAAAATCCTTTTTGTAGCGGCGGTATTCGGTGGCGAATGCTGAGAGATGATTGCTAAGTCCGCCAAACCTTTGCTGATACTCGTCGAAATCTAGCGAATGATCTTCTTCCATGCGGTGCCCTAGGTATTTGACGTGGCGACGGGTTTGTTGTTTAAATTGATCGAGCAGTTCACCGTTGTAGTAAATGAGTAGGTTCTGAAGGTGGCTAAGGCGTTGCTTTTGTGCCACAGATAAGCATTTTACGGTGTAGGTATCAAGCATTTTCTGAAAGAACTTTAGCTCCTGTTTCCACAGAGATACTTCCGACTGCCAATCCAGGCTATTGTGATACATTTCGTCGATGTTGCGTTTCATCAACATTGGCTGCGATTCTTCGATCATCTGATCCATAAGCATAAAATTTATGTGAAAAATGAGTAAAGGCGCATGAGAATAGGTAGGCTCTAAAAATAAGCATGAGCATTACGGGTTGGGTCTCTACTCAATATAGCAGAAAAGCCGCAAGGATGAAAGGAAACACTACGATGAATTTAAGTGGTATAGACCGAGGTCAATTAGCGTTCGGGTTCATTCATGTTTTTTTCCGGTTTCTCCACAGTAGCCTCTACAATGTCTTCATCAAATTCTTCCCAAAGATACTGATTGAACCACTCCCAGTTGTGCCATATGGCTGCCAGGCGTTCTCTTGGTCTATTAATACCGTGACCAAAGCCTTTATAAACAATTAGTTTAGTAGCCACTCCTACATCCCCTAACCCCTGATATAACTTATAAGCATTTGAAATAGGAACTCTCGCGTCATTCTCTCCGTGCTGAATCAAAGTGGGAGTGCTAGCCTGACGAATATTAGTCATAGGTGAGGTTTTGGCGTAGACATCAGGATCATCCCAAGGGGTGGCTTGCAGATACTGCCGAGTGAACGGATGAATATCAGTGCTAACGTAATAAGTAGTCCAGTCGGAAATACCCGCTCCGACACTTACTGCCTTGAAACGATTGGTATTAGTGGTTAAAAAAGCTGAAATATACCCGCCCTGGCTCCAGCCCATCGCTCCCATCCGGGTAGTGTCAATCATATTTTGTTCAGCCAGATAATCGACGCCTGACATTATATCCCACATATCTCCCACACCAAGGTTACGAACATTCAGCGAACGAAATTCTTCCCCGTATCCGGCCGATCCCCGGTAATTAGGTCGTAATACTAATGCACCTTTTTCTAGCCACTGGTTAACCGGATATACCGAAGATAATACCGGAGTAGGAGTATCTACTCCGGTAGGGCCACCGTGAATGACAACTAATAGCGGATACTGTTTAGCGGGATCATAATCAGCGGGTTTGTGTAATATGCCCTCAATGGTGGTTCCGTCGCGGCTATCCCACTGAATGACCTCGCTACTACCCAATCTCATACTCTGAATTTGCTGAGTCATATTAGATACAGCTACCGGTTCCCACTGTTGAGTATTGGTGGTATATATTTCGGTAAGCTGAGTGGCTGACCGCCCCTGGAGAGCTAGGTCTTCGCCATTATGAGAAAAGCTTAGTGCGTATACGTTGTCAGGATTCTCCAGCACAGTTTTAGACTCGCCGGTTTCAGGATCAATCTTGTACACATACTGTTGGGTTCGCTGACGAGCCAAGGCGTACATACCGTTGGGGTTCCAGTGTAGGTTGAAAACCTCTTCGTCAATATCAGTAGCAATCGGTTGAGGCTGCCCCTCGCCATTGGCTAGTATTTTTAAAATTTTACCGTTCTTATAAAAGTTGGATAACGTATCCTCGCCACTCGATTGGTAGGCAATCCATTCTCCATCCGGCGACCAAACCGGATTTCCATCATAACCCGGGGTATTTACCAATGTACGAATCTTACGGTCGCCAATGCGAGTAATCGCAATGTCGGCGGAGAAAAAGGAGAGCAGTTGCGAGGTCTCCTGCCGCTGAAAGGCAATCTGCTGACCATCTGGTGACCAGGAAAAACGACTCACCGAGAAGTGTTCTCCCTGGGTAAGTTGTTCGGGTTTAGGACGCTGAATACAGTCCTGACTATCAGTAGAATCATTAGTGCAGGGCATTTCTTCGGGTCTTGGCCACATATCGGGTTGCACGGTCAGCGTCCAGAGGTGGTACTGATCGTATTCTTCATCTTCTACCGTAAATTCGCCGAAGCGTTTTTTTCGTTCTTTTTCTGAATCTACATCTTTATCAGCCTGAGTGAAAGCAATCCGGAGCTCAGTAGGTGACCATGAGAACTGCTGAATACCACCTTCTACCGAAGTTAATTGCTGGGCTTCTCCCCCGGCGGCCCGAATCATATAAACTTGGTTATCTTCCTCCCGATCAGCCAAAAAGGCAATCCACTGACTGTCGTGCGACCACTGGGGCTGCGTGCTGCTACCTTTCATGGTATACGTGAGTTGAAAAGGAGTACTTCCTTCTCTATAAAGCCAAATTTCCTCATCGTAGCGATTTTCTTTCCAGTCAGTGCTTCGAACTTGGTAGGCGATCATACTTCCGTCAGGGGAAATCTGCGGGTTAAAGACACTCCGCAAAGAAAGTATCTCCTCAAACTGGCGAGTAGCCTTTTTAGACTGGCTAAAAGCAGTGAATGATGCAGTATAAAGTAGAAAAAAAATCAGAGCTAAAATCCGCATAGCTTCAGGAATTAAGTTGAAAACGGGATTCCATAATTTGTCTACAAAGTCCGAAAAATCCAAATCTTACTGAGGCGTACTTTTTCTCTCATTTTTCAGTTATTTCTCTTTCTCTATTATCATATTTTGTTACTTATTTTTAGGCTAAATGTAATTTTTTCTATATTTTAGTATTTTAGTAAGAATAAAATAGCTTTTTGAGTATTCTTTCGCGGTTTATTTAAAGAAAGAATTGACTTGTTTGGCATGTACTATACTGCTAATTTTTATGTGCTTATTATCACGATTCTACTTAAATCTAATAAATCGCACTATTTTACTCATTGTTTTCGGGTTGTGGGCACTTCCTGTAGTGTTAGCTCAAACCAACGAAGCAGCAAAACATAAAATATGGGTGAAGCTTAAAGAGTCGGTTCCCGAACACTGCGGGGAACCAAAGACTATTGCCACCGGAAAGCCGTCTTTAGATCAACTTAGTAAGGATTGTAATGTGATTGGTATTCGTCGGGTTTTTCCGCGTACTCATAAATTTGAGAAAGCCCATCGACGGTACGGATTACATCAGTGGTATGAAGTAGAATTCGCTGATACTCTATCTACCTCAGAAGACGAATTAGCTGCCCTATTTTGCAAAAACACCTGGGTAAGCTCTGCCGAATCCATTCCAGTACGCACCCTTTTTACTACCAACCAATCCGATACGTTGGCCCCAGTAAATGATCCCCGGTACAAAGATCAGTGGCACTATAATAATACAGGACAAAGTGGAGGAGCTTCTGGTGCGGATATTCGTTTAGATTCTGGTCGTTTCTTCACTAGCGGCGACAGTCGGGTAGTGGTAGCGGTAATAGATGGTGGTATCGATACGAATCATGAGGATTTGCAGCAAGCTTTATGGGTAAACCAAGCCGAGAAGTCTGGTAAAGTAGGGGTAGATGATGATGGAAATGGGTACGTAGATGATGTGTACGGCTATGATTTTAGCGCAGACAAAGGAAGAGTTTATTCCGATAAACACGGAACCCATGTGGCGGGCACGGTGGGAGCAGTTTCTAATAACGGTATTGGAGTAGCCGGAGTAGCCGGGGGCGATGGTAAGAAGCCTGGTGTAAGGCTTATGAGTTGTGCGGTATTCGGGCGATCGGGGCAAGGTGGCTTTCCCGCAGCTTTTGTTTACGCAGCTGACAATGGAGCCGTAATCGCTCAGAATAGTTGGGGTGGTGGAACTGAAAGCCAAGTGCTGGAAGCTGCTGTACGGTATTTTAATGAGCGGGCGGGTTATGATAACTCTGATGAGAAATTTACGCTGAATATTCAAACTGGGCCGATGGCGGGTGGTTTGGTAGTGTTTGCGGCAGGTAATAATAAAACAAACCAAGCCAGGGTAGCGTATCCCGCGTCGTTAGAGACCGTTATGGCGGTAGCTTCTCTTGATCATAACGATAAAAAATCTGACTTTTCCAACTACGGCGATTGGGTAGATATTGCTGCGCCTGGTTCTGATATACTAAGTACGTTTCCCGGTAATAGTTACGGTTATTTATCGGGTACGTCTATGGCCTGCCCTCACGTGTCAGGAGTAGCCAGCCTGATTATATCTCGGTTTCAGCGTCAGGGATTCACTAGTGGGCATCTCCGCCAAATACTGCTCACCTCATCTGATAATATTGATCTAGCGAATTCTTCGCATATAGCTGATTTGGGTGTGGGGCGCATAAATACGTACCGAGCCTTATCAGGCGATACTGATCAACCTCCGGCAACTATTGCCGATCTATCAACAAATAAAACGACTTTCAACTCAGTAGACCTAAGCTTTACGGCTACCGGAACCGACAATCAGCGGGGAACGGCTGCCTACTATGAGATCTATTTTTCAGAAGAGGTAGTCAAGGAAGACGAGATAAACGAAGCCTCACGCTTGTTAGCTAAACTGCCTAATCCTGCTGGTACGATGGATACCATTAGGATCGAAGGGTTGCAATATGCTACATCATACTATTTTTCACTCCGGGCGGTTGACTTATTAGGAAATCCCTCACCTTGGTCAAAAGTAGTACAAGCTACTACCGATGAACCACCCCGTATAAAAGTTCGTCCGGAAGCTTTAACTGCTACGGTAGAAGCCAGGCAGTTACAGATAGACACCATAGTAATTGACAATACATTGGGAAAAAGCCCGCTAACGTTCCAATTGTTGTTGGATAGCACTTCAGACGGATGGTTACAGTTAACGACTGATTCAGGAACGGTGGCTTCCGAAGCTATTATGGAAATTCCTTTTTCCTGGGATGCTCGCTCGCTATACGCTGGCAACTTAGCAGCTAATTTGCAAATAGTCAGTAATGACCCGAATAATTCTACGGTAGAAATCCCGGTACAGCTAACAGTTACAGGAACCCCCGAACTGAATATATCGAGCCGTCGCATACAATTTGGTGAAGTGTACCGCACGTTCTTCAAAAGAAGAAATATGATCGCTCATAATGTGGGAACAGATACTCTTACGATAGATTATATGGTATCTGATAATGAGCTGTTCACAGTAGAATCGGTTACCACAATGATTGCCCCCGGAGAAAAGTATAATTTTTATGTAACATTCTCTCCGCAAGACTTAGATGAACAAGTTGGTCAGATTACTATCAGTAGCAATGATCCGCAACAGCCTGAAATGACAGTTTTAGTGGAAGGAATAGGTTTAGAACCCCCACCACTATTGATTAGCCCATCAGGAATAGTGGCCGAAGTAGTTCAGGATGATAGCCTAACCCGAGGAGTTCGTTTGCAAAATACTAGCTTTACTGACACACTACGATGGTTAGTTGACGAAGTATTACCCGATTGGTTGGCACTGGTAGATTCTGCCGGAAGCTTGCTGCCTCGGGAAGTTGGTAGATTTCGTTTTAAGCTAAAGTCCGGAAATAAGGAGTTAGGACAGTACCGTACCGATATTCGTTTCCAGTTTTATGATGACGAATCGGAAGTTCTTCCTGTGACGATGGTGGTGGTTGAACCAAATCTACCACCAGTTTGGTCTGATTCGCTAATAAATTTTTCAATAGCTATTAGGAGGGGTGAGGCTCGTTTTAACTTAGCGGGTTTCGTAACCGACCCAGAACAAGACCCACTACGTTTCAATTTTCAATGGGAAGGTGGCGCTATCGCCTCCGCCCGTACCATGGATAGTATATTACTAATTAATCCGTGGCAAATAGGTAAATCCCGAGGTATCATTAGAGTGACTGATGCGGCCGGAAACGAAGCAGAAGTTACTTCAGTAATAACTATACTACCGGAAAACCAGTCGCCTCAGCCGATTCAGGATACTTTAACAGTAGCAATACGACTAAGGGGTGAATCGGCTAAACTTAGCTTGGATTCACTATTTTCTGATCCTGATCAAGATTTACTCACCTATAGCTTTACTCGCCCTTCATTCTCTTCCAACGATTTAGGCATATTGAAAAGCTCAGTAGTAGACCTCCGCATTGAGGATCAGCTATTGATTGGGCAGGCTAATGCTTTGGGCAAACAGGAAGCAATTTTGTATGCCTACGATCCGGTAGGTGAATACTCTAGCGTAACGCTGCTTATCTCGGTACTACCTCCCAATCAAGCTCCATTGGTGAAGCAGGAACTCAATACTCAATATTTAGTAGAGTACCAGCAGTGGGAGATCAGCCTATCAACTATTTTTAATGATCCTGACGGAGACACGCTTACCTTTCAGGTAATAGCAGCCGATCCTAATGTAGCCCAATTGGAACTTACGGCTGACTCACTACGAATAACTGCCCGGTTAGCTGGGGAAACAGAGATTCAGCTACAGGCGCAGGATCAAGCGGGCGACTCGGCTATACTAACATTCAACTTGAAAGTTGATCAAGTTACGGCTATTACAACTACTACTACGAATGAAGTATTCAGCATCTATCCAAATCCGGCAGTCAACTGGATTACGGTGGACTATGCTGAAGTTCAAGCTATTAAAATATATAATATGCAAGGGCTAGAATTATATACCAAAGTAGCACTGCCTGGGGATAATGCCCAATTCTCCGTAG
>CAKZPJ010000153.1 GCA_937138955.1 uncultured Flammeovirgaceae bacterium
TCCCTTGTGTTTTACGACTAACTGGTCAAATTTTTCGTTAACCTCATCTGGGTTAGCTGAGTCATGAAGCTTAACGTAGGTTACGAAGTGCTCCCAGCTCCAGCCATTATCTTCTTGGTAATAACTCATGTTTGCGACCTTTATATTTATGGATAGGAGAAAGTCAAATTGCATATGACTATTTGCTGGAAGAGGTTCTAAGACTCCCGTTACCATGAAGTCGCCACTGAGTACTCCTCCACTCACTCGTAGTGATTTTCCTATCGGATTTGAATTACCAAAATATTTTATTGCCATCGGCTCAGTGAGTACGATATTAGACTTTTGGTCTAGTGCTGATTTACGGTCGCCATACTTTAGCGGGAAATCAAACATTTGTAAGAACGTACTATCTACGTACCACATTTGGTCTTCCTGATATCGTTCGTCGTTTTCCGAATTGATGATGATTAAACCAGTTTCCTGAGGCTGAACCCGTACCGCCTGTTCTACCTCTGGAATATTTTCTTCTCCAGTAGATCCTACAGCGTAAGTTGTGTATACCTTTTCACCTAAGTCCTCTCCATTTCTAAATTTAGTCTGAGTAATCCGATAAATATTTTCAGCATTCGTATGAAACTGATCATAGCTTAGCTCAAAATGAATATACTGATAGATCAACAGCGCAATACCCATTCCCACGGCTAGTCCGAGAATATTGATAGCGGAATAGAATTTATGCCGCAACAGAACGCGAGTACTGATGTTAAAGTAGTGTCGGAACATAGCGGGTTGAGTTAGATAAGATTGAGGAAAAGAACGTATCAGGCTAGGACGAAGCAGAGCAAGTACCTGAAGAAAGTATTTCCACTGCGCTATCCGTTTGCCCTGCCCAACATTTCGCTGGTACAACTCTTCCAAGTCACCCTGAATTTCATCAAAGTAATCAGGATGGCAAAACCATCGAAAGAAGTGGTGAGCGAAACGTTTGATCATGAGAGTTTGAAGTCGAGGGCCAACTTGGGGATAGATTCCCAGAGGGTATTCCGAATGTCGCGGTTCTGCTGAAGGGCTAGTTTTCCGAAGGCCGTGATAGTGTAGTAGTGTTTGGGCTTACCGCCTCGCTGAGCATTGGCTTCCCCTTGGCGAGATTCCAAGTAGCCCTTCTTTTCCATGCGCTTCAAGGCTGACTGTAAGGCGCCTACGCTTACTTTTCGTTCGGCTCGCTCTTCAATGGCGTCTTTAATCGCTACGCCATAGGCCTCGTTGTAAAGTACGCCAATGGTTAACAATACTATTTCTTCAAATTCGCCTAGCGGATAAGATTTCATGCAATTTCCTATTGGTAGTATTGTAACTAGCAAAAGATTATCGCAATTTCCTAATCGTAGTATTGATATATTTTTAATGATGGGGGATGAAAACTCGCCAAAATCAGTTCTAATGAAAATGGACTTTAACCTCTCTCCCTTAGCGAATGGGGAGAGAGATCAACCTACCATATTCCAAAGTGTTAGATTAATCCGAGGCTGATTTATTTTTTTAGTTTTAGGCAACTGATGGTACCAGTGGGTTTGGGTGGTGCCTTTCATTATTAGTAAATTACCATGCGCCAACATCAAAGCCACCGTTTCTTTAGATTCTTTGTGGCGGAATGAGAATTTGCGTTCTGCTCCTAGACTTAGTGAAGCAAAGGCTAACTTTCTATTAACATCACTGCTATTTCCTCTACTCTTTTAAGCTTTTTGTCATTGGTAACAAAGCTTTCACAATTTGTTGTAATGAAGTGATTTAAAGTTTTGGTTGGGTAGAAGAAAAAGGCTACGGAGTTTTGTGAAAACATCACTCAACACAAAACTTACCGTAGTCATGATCCGAATCTTAAGTAAAGATAGCATAATGCAGTATATTTTACCTCATCTCAGTATGCCTATTAGAGGGGGAAGCCAAGCCCCCACCTGGGAAATAGTGAATGCGATTCTGTACAAATTTAAGAGTGGGGTGCAATGGTATTTATTGCCCGTTAACTCTCTGATTTATAGATCGCCCATCAAGTATGGTGCTGTATTTCACCACTTCCGAAAGTGGGTGAAAGATGGTAGCTGGCAGCGGGTACAACAGCAGATTATTAGCCAGTACAAGCCTCTGCTGAACCTGAGTGTAGCCCTGTTTGACGGCACCCATAGTCAAGCCAAACGAGGCGGTGAACAGGTGGCTTATCAAGGTCGCAAAAAGTGCAAAACGAGCAATACACTTTGGCCTACTGATGCGGATGGCCTGGTGGTGGGCTTCACCTTGCCTACCGCAGGTAATCATCATGATACCAATGACATAGAAAAGCGTTTAGATTACTTGGTAGAGCAGTTAGCTCGTTCAGATATTCGCGTAGATGGCTTGTTTGTGAATGCTGATGCTGGTTTTGACAGTGAAGCCTTCCGACGAGCCTGTAGCCAGTTAGGTATTGAACTAAATGTGCCCCGTAACTACCGGGGATCCAACAAGATAGATGATGATACGTTTTTTGATGAGTTAATGTACGAGCAACGTTTTGCCGTAGAGCGAACGAATGCATGGCAAGTATCTATTTCTTTAACTTCAATTTCTAATTCATTTAGAAGCTCCTCAAACTTGAT
>CAKZPJ010000154.1 GCA_937138955.1 uncultured Flammeovirgaceae bacterium
GAATATTTTTATCCTATTAATGAGGATATAAAAATTATTGAAGTTGGTGGGAGCAATGCCCATTCGCAGCGCCATTTGGGGCAATACACTCTCTTGCCAGGTAACTTTATCTAGCAAATCCGGCTCAGGAAAGGCGTGGCAACTACCGCAGTGAATTCGGACCAGTTGTTCGTCTGTCGGCACTTCCGAAGAGGTACAACCCAGTTCCAGTAGTAGTAAAAATACTAACCAACAGAGAAAAGATGTTCGCATGGTTAAATATAAAAATAGCCTCCGAGGTACGTACCCCGAAGGCTAATATAATTATCAAACTTCAATCATTTACTAATAATACTAATACCCCGTACTAGGCGAAATATTAGGATTGGTATCTAACTCCTGCTGAGGAACCGGCAAATAGTAGTCCCGAGGATCAAAGATCACTGGGCCGGATCGTACACTAGGGTATTTGGCTAATTCTTCTTCTACAATATCCCAGCGGGTAATATCGTACCAGCGTTGTCCCTCAGCAAACAGCTCCCGGAATCGTTCTTCGCGAATAGAATCCCGAAGTTGAACGCCACTCAACATATAATCCACCGAAGCATCGGGGGTATCGGGATCCAAGCCGTAAGCGCGTCGGCGTACTTTATTCATGTACTCAGCCGCTACCATATCATTACCCTGCGCGTTCATGGCTTCAGCGTACATCAAATAAATATCTGCTAAACGAGTAAGTGGCAAATTCGCGCCATAATTTCGGTTGGTAGAATATACCGAGAAGTCGGTAGGCACCCACTTGCGGAAACTCCAAGCAATTGCCCCTTCATCACCAACCATTGGCTCTAGCCTTCGGGTAGTACCATCACCAAAAACTACGGAATCTACGCCTGGCTCTAAAGTATTAACGCGCAAACGAGGGTCATCGCCAAATCGTAAGACATTCACATCGTGCGGATACACATTGCTCCAACCGGTTCCTTTGGGAGAAATTTGCAGGGCAATATTGCTTCCTAAGCCACCTTGCCAAGTATTTTCCTGCAAGTCAATAGAGAAATTAATCTCGAACAGTGATTCAGAGCTAAACTCGTTTTCGCCATTGAACAATCCTTGATACTCTTCAAAAGGCACTAAAGCAAACTGACCACTATTAATAATCTCCTCAAAATACCCTTGAGCAGTAGCGTAGTCTTCGTAGTTCATATAGGCCTTACCTAGCAAAGCTTTAGCCGCCATCGCATCGGCTCGAGCGGTATTGTCACCATCCCAGCTTTCGGGTAAAGCTGCTTCTGCTGCTTCCAGATCACTAATAACCTGCTGGTAGATTTGATCTACCGTAACCCGCTCAACGAACATATCGTCTCGAGTAGGGGCTATATCCAAAATTAGCGGTACTCCTAGCGCGCTAGGATCACGGGCGGGAATATCTTCACCCCACAACCGAATCATATGAAAGTAGTAAAAACCCCGTAAATACGAAGCTTCGCCAATCATCTCATCAATACGTGTTACTTCATCGGCGGAAGGCTCCTGCTCTTCCTTGTATCGATTGGCATTACTAATAAAATCATTTGAACGGGCAATGCCTCGGTAGAATGCTCGCCAAAAGTTACGCACTAATGGGTTATCAGCCGTTACTTCATTTCGATAGAGCTGATTCCAGCCGTCGGTTCCTAACCAGTCTTGATTGGCGGTTTTAGGCAAGCCAAAATGCACTTTAGGCCAAAGATCTGCTCCGAACAAATCGTGAGGTTTCATCGCCGAGTATACCGAGGTAAGCGAAAGTTCTAAATCGCCTATATTTTGAAAGAAGTTAGCTGCATCAATCTGATTTGGATTGGCTACATCCAGCGTATCTTCCGAACACTGGCCAAACAGTAGTAAGGCTAATGCCAAGCATAGTGTGTTATTAAAGAATCGTTTCATAGTTATTTATTTTAAAAGCCAAGTTGTAGTCCTGCTGAAACTAGTGTTGTCTGAGGGTACTGTCGGTAGTGATCTACCCCTCGCTGGGTATTATTTCCATTCCCTACCACTTCTGGGTCAATTCCTTCGTAGTTGGTAAGCGTCAGAATGTTTTGAGCATTCACGAAAATACGAGCCTGCGTCATTCCCAGACGATCCAGTACTGCATTAGGTAATGTGTATCCTAATTGAATATTTCGCAACCGTAGGAATGACCCGTCCTCAATATGATAGGTAGACGGCTGCCGGAAATTTCCGTTAGGGTCGGTAGCGATCAACCGAGGATGTTCAGTAGGATTCTCCGGGGTCCAAGCCTCAAATACCAAATCGCTAGTATTGTAATCGCTGAATACCGTACGGGTATACGCTTTAGGCGCATTGAATAAATCAACTCCCTGTACTCCTTGAAAGAACATAGTGAAATCGAAATTACGGAAGGTAATATTAGCGTTTAATCCGTAGATCATTTCGGGCCAAGGGTTACCGATATAGGTACGGTCATCATTATTAATTCTTCCGTCGCCATTTACATCGCGGTAGCGCAAATCACCCGGAGCCGTTCGTCCGGTAAGTTGATCAGCGGGAAGTAGAACGCCTTCGGCATCAAACGGGGAGGAACCTTGGTTGGCATGATCCCGAATCTCGTCGTAGCTCTGGAATATACCGTCAGCCATCAAACCGAAGAAGGTTCCCATTGGTTGCCCCGCTACAGTAATTGAAGTATTACCGGTGTAGCCGTGTCCGCCACCCCCAGTCAAGATTTGCTGATTGTTTTCCAGTGCTCGCACTTCGTTCTGGTTCCACGCAGCATTACCGGTGATGTCAAAGGTCCAATCTCCCACATTTTGACGATAGTTCAACGCTAGTTCAAATCCTCGGTTTTCTACTTCTCCTACGTTAATAGGTACACCTTGTGGGTTTCTATTTTCCTCAGAGATACCTGACGAAGGAGGAATTGCTACTCCAATCAGCATGTCAGTAGTATTTTTAATGTAGTAATCGGCGGTAATATTAAAGCGACCCTCTAGTAAACCTACATCCACTCCAATATCAGTCTGTACCACCTCTTCCCATTTTACTTCGGTATTAGGAAAGCGGCTTAGGTAGAACCCCCGCTCTTTACTACCTCCCGATAATCCGGTAGGATCAAAAGCGTAGGTAGACCGATTGCTAGCGTAGGTTCGGGAAAAGATATAATTACCAATACGATCTGACCCCAGTATACCCCAACTAGCTCTGATCTTCAGATCGGATAGCCAACCAACGTTTTGCATAAATCCTTCCTCAATGATACGCCAGCCGGCGGAGAAGGAAGGAAATACTCCGAATTGATTAGCCGCGCCAAAGCGGGAGGAACCATCGCGACGCACACTGGCACTTAACAGATACTTACTATCAAAACTATAGTTAATACGGCCAAAAATTGACTCTAATCGGTACTGATCATCAATGGTAGTACGATCAGAAATATCCACTGCCCCAGTAGCTAAAGAGAAGCTACGAGCCAGATTCACTGGAAAGCCCTGCGCCCGAGCAGTGAAGTCTATTCCATCGCTCCGAAAGCTCTCGTATCCACCCATTACGGTGAAGTCGTGCTTGCCCAACGATTTATTATAAGTTAGTACTAAGTTAGTATTAAAACTTTCGCTATCGCGACTACGCATCTGAAGATAATTGTTAGGATCAGCTAATGCTCCGTAATTAAAGGATTCTTCAAACCTCTCTCCGTGTAGCGCGGTAATATTAGCTCCTATACTACCCCGTAGCATCAGACCGTCTAGGATATCTACTTCGGCGTATATGTTACCATTTATACGGTTCACATTATCTAGAATATGATCCTGCATTTGCTGCGCTACTGGGTTGGGGCCCTGGAAGTAAGAATCAGCCGTTCCCCAGCCGCCAAATGGATTACTTTCGTCGCGCACTGGCATAATAGGAATGGCGCGGAATACGGTTTGCAGATCGCCCCCGTCGTTAGCGGTTGGGTTCTCTCGGGTGCGAGAAACTAGTAGTGACTCACCAATACGTACTCGCTTACCAATCTTAAAATCGGAATTGGCCCGTACGGCAAAGCGCTCAAACCAGTTATTAATCATCACTCCTTCTTCTCGGTCGTAGGCTCCCGATACGAAGAAAGAAGCATTTTCATTACCACCTGAGATAGAGATAT
>CAKZPJ010000155.1 GCA_937138955.1 uncultured Flammeovirgaceae bacterium
TAATACTTTTGAGCAAAGATTGGTAGAAGTATACATCCGTCAAGGCCACCGAATATTTTTTTCAGATACCTATAGTTCTGCGTGGGATGGTACTTATAACGGTGACAAGCTGCCATCAGGCACGTACTACTACCGGATTGAACTGGATGCGGGAAGCCAGTCATACCAAGGAAAGGTAACGATTTTACAGTAATGCGGACGCAGTTTTTTATAAATACTTACGGGTGCCTATTAGTATGCATCTTATCAACGGTCTTACATAGCCCAGCATTCGGTCAGCGCCTAGTTGGGTTGGAAAGAAATCCTATAAGCTATGAGGAAGGTGATGGAGAAGTACTAACAACTAGTAACCTATCAGTAACTAGTAATACGCTTTTAAGCTACGCAACCGTAACTATTAGCCGTGGTTATAATGCGGAAGAGGATACATTGATTTATCGGGGCGAAACAGATATCTATTCTGTGTTTGATGATGAACTAGGTCAACTATTATTACTAACTTTTCCGGCTGGTGCAACTACCGAAAGTGACGTAATGCAAAGGGCTTTACGCTCAGTTTTTTATCAAAATAAGAACGAAGATAGTCCTCAGGCTGACCGAAGAACAGTTTCCTTCACGGTCAATAATCTAAACGGAAATTCGAGTAATGTTGTAAACCGTAATATTAGCGTACAAACTGTAAACGATGCACCTCGCTTACGTAGTCCGACTAACGCTCCAGTAGTTGTTAATAGTCTGGCTGGTACCGTACCATTTGCCCAGGATCTTGAAGTACTAGATGATGATGATACTTTCATTACAAGTGCTTCCGTCAAAATAGGAAATGTCCAGTTTGACCAACTGGTGTTTGTAGATAATACCAATGATAATATCCGGATACAGCGAGCGGTGGGAAACAATCGCCGCTTAATTCTAACGGGAAGAGATACTAAAGAAAACTATCAGGCAGCTCTCCGGTCACTTGGTGTGCAAAACTTGTTTTTTCGACAATTTAGAGGAATTCGGAAGGTGGAAATACAGGTAACGGACGAAAATGAAGGAGTAAGTAATCTTTTTGAACAGTACGTCTATGTTCTGAGCCGAGATGGTTCTGACAACGTTCCCCCAAGTACGCAGGATATGTCAGTAAGTACTGTCGAGAATCAGGCCATTAACTTCGAAATTCAGCAATTTCAACTAGCGTACGATGATCCTGAACAGACTGAGCTTAACGCAATTCGAATTCGCTCTTTGCCTAAATATGGGTTCTTATCACTTGATGGGGTAGAAATTGATGCTGATTTCATAGTGCAAAAACAAGGAGTAGTGGCAAGAGGCGATCTGGATAAATTGGCGTATGTTCCTAGTCGGGGATACACTGGGTCAGATCAATTTGAGTGGAGAACGACTGATGGCACTACGGTATCAGCCAATACTTCTACTGTTTTCATTTCAGTAGGTGAAATATCAGTACCTCTTTCGCTAGAAGTAGCTGGGAATGCCTTGGTAAACGAAGATCAAACGACTGTTTTACCGCCTATTTTACTAGAAGCAGCAGAATCCGATCAGCTTAATGTAGTATTGTCAGTAGAAACCGGCGAACTAGATATTATCCCGTTTATTCTTACGTATGTTG
The DNA here is from genome assembly GCA_937138955.1 of uncultured Flammeovirgaceae bacterium. Classification (GTDB taxonomy): domain Bacteria; phylum Bacteroidota; class Bacteroidia; order Cytophagales; family Cyclobacteriaceae; genus Tunicatimonas. Next base: position 1,616 of record CAKZPJ010000155.1, read on the forward strand.
ATGGGTTGGTAAAAGATAGTGGCCAGTTGTCTTTTTCTGGGTCAGCCCAATCGGTTCGTTTAGCATTAAGTGGTTTGCAATATAGTCCGGCTATTAATGTGGTAGGCAATGATATATTAAAGATAGCGGTATCTTCACCTACCGATCAGAAGGAGAGTGTTCTGGTAATTACTATTGCGCCTATTGATGATCCGGTAATACTCTCAAATATTGAGGTAGATACCTTGGAGTACGTAGAGAATGGCCCAGCTTTGCCCATTACTAATACTTTACTACTGACTGATCCTGATGGAGCAACGGCTATTGCATCAGCGACTGTTACTATACTAGAGGGATTAAATGAAAATGAAGATCAGCTAACGTATAATCTCACAGGTGGGGTTACTGCTGCATTAAATGAAAATAAAGTAGAATTTGTCGGTGAAGGTAGTCTACGTCAGTATCAATCTATTTTACAATCGGTAGCTTACCAAAACTCTAGTAATAATCCTCAGACAACGTTCCTAACGTTTGAATTTCAGGCTACGGATGAGAATGATAGTGTCAGTAACCCGGCTTCGCGAGTTCTTAGCGTGAAACCAATAGACGATAGTACGATACTTACCACCTCTGAACCCGAATTATTAAGTTACGTTTTAGAAAGCAATGCGGCACCTTTTCATTCATCTTTAACTATTGCAGATGTAGACAGTGATAGTCTCACCCAAATGATTGTTTTCTTTGAAGTTGGCTACAATCCTGTAGTAGATAGTATTCTGGTTAGCGTACCGGAGGGTATGGTGGCTACTTGGGATGAGGCTCAAGGCCGCATAGAGATAACGGGTAAAAACTCATTAGAAGTTTATCAGGCAATAGCTCGTTCACTGCTTTATCAATCTACCGCAGTTGAAGTGCAAGTCAGTCGGCAAATAGCAATCCAAGTATTTAATGGCGTAACGCCTAGCAATACCTTATCACGGACTATTCAATTAATAGAAAACACCCCGCCTACTCTGGCAAGTTTCGATAAAAAATTAGTCCAAAATGGGGCACTTGGGTTTACAGTAACTGATTTTTCAGAAAACTATACCGATTTGGATAACTCTCCCGTAGCCAATCAATTTGGTAGTCTTCGGATAGTTACTCTGCCTTCCCACGGAGTTCTTACAATAGCCAATGACACAATCACCCAAGCTGAAGTTGACCAATCACTGGGTGGGTTTTTCTTAAGTACCCAAGATATTTCTGAGCTACTCTATCGTCCGTTCGTAAATTATTTGGGAGGGGATCAGTGGGCATGGAACGCTTTTGATGGAGCTGAAGTAGCAGATGATAGTGCGTTAGTTACACTGACGGTAGTGCCTGCTTTAGCCGTTGATATTGCCGACTCGGTTGATATTTGCCCTGGCGAAACGATAGAATTATCAGTAGAAGTTCTATCAGGCGAAACCCCGGTTTCTTTTAGCTGGTCTTGCGGGCAAGAAGATTGCCGGATTCAGTCGGCAACGAACGAAGCAGTAGTTGCAGTATCTCCCATCGAGACTACTCGATATATTGTACAAATTACTAGTGGTGAGGGGCTAGATCGTATTCAGGATACTATTCTAGTTAAAGCAGTCGACTGTTCGGGAGTGCCTTTGGAAATTCCTTCAGCATTCACCCCTAACGATGATAATATCAATGATTTCTGGGTACTCCCCAATGCGGTAATATTTTCATCAGTGAAGGTAACGGTGTACGATCGCTTTGGGAACAATGTATTTGAAAGTGCGAATTATCAGAATGACTGGGATGGAACGTACCAAGGCGAAGCATTGCCGGCGGGTAGCTACTACTATACGATTGTATTGCCTCGCGAATTAAAAGATTATTCAGGAACTGTAACACTGTTACGATGATAAAAAGAATTTACTATATAATAAGCTTTCTTGCTTGTACTGGTTTGATGCTATTGGCTCAATCAGTCTCGGCTCAACAGCTTTTTCGATTAACACAATATTTTCAGAACCCGATGGTCGTTAATCCGGCCACTACGGGTATTGAAGGATTTATGGATGTGAAAATTGGTTACCGCCAACAATGGTCGGGATTAGACGGGGCACCTGAGACCTACTACATCAGTGCTCACGCTCCTCTACGGGCAAACTCTTCATTATCCAGTTTTCAAAACAATTCGTTGCGAATCAGTAATCCATCGCTGTACGATCAGTTTGATGGAAACTCTCGCTACGGCGGAAGTACCGTAAAACATGGATTAGGAGGATACATAACTAGCGATAATCAGGGGATATTCGCGCAAACTTCTGGGTTTATGTCGTATGCATCGCATTTGCCCCTCGGTAATCGATTAAGATTAGCTATTGGAGTATCAGCTGGAGTAACCAATCAGCAAATTGATGTATCTAGTGTTACAGTTATTGAACCTGACGATCCCACATATTTAGCGTACCGGAACCAGCAAGGGCAAGTCACTAATTTTGATCTGAATGCCGGGATGTTTCTTTACAGTGATCTGTTTTATGTAGGATATTCTGCTGCTCGGGTTCTACAAAATAATTTATATAACGACAGTGAAATTGCCGCTCAACAACAACTTACTCACTTTGGTATGCTAGGTTTACGGTTAAATCTATCGGATGCGCTTATGTTGTACCCAGGTGCCTACGTTGGCTACGATGGAGTAAACCCATTAACTTATGATATTGGTGCTCGGGTAAAATTTAAGGATGTAGTTTGGGCCGGATTATCTTACCGAAACACCGATACAGTTGCGGGAATGGCAGGGGTTTTTATTAATAATACCTTCAACGTAAGCTATTCTTACGACTATGGATTTAGTGGAATAAATAACTTACAATCAGGTATCCACGAGGTGACTTTAGGATTGGTTTTATTCAACTCTCGCCAAGTGTCTCCTTATTTGTGGTAGTTTAAAATATGCAATCTATGAAACAGTTTTTGATATATTGTGCATTTGTGTTACTGATAACTCATCAAACAGTCTGGAGTCAATCAGTGTATTTTGATGAGCCAGTAGTATTGAATGATACCATCAACAGTAGTGCTGAAGAAAGTTATCCTATGTACTCTTCTTCTGACAGTACACTTTACTTTGTACGATCGCTACACGCTCAGAATATAGGCGGTGTACGTTCGGGTCAGGACATCTGGTATACTAAGCAACAGCCTAGTGGCGAATGGGCAGAGCCTGTTAATAACCTGGAAACTTTGAATAATCGGAATAATAATGCCGTAGTTGGTATAAGCCAGACAGGGAATACGCTGTATTTACTCAACTCTTATCAATCAGAAAAGAAAGAATTTCCAGGTATTGCATTTAGTTTTGGAATTGATCAAAGCTGGCGTCAACCTAATGATATAAATATTCCAGGACTAGAAGAAAAAATGGGTAACTTCTATGGAATCTACGTTGCCCCAACGGAAGATATTGCAGTAGCATCTCTGCAAATAGAATCATCAAAGGGAATGGAAGATTTGTACGTATCTGAGAAAGACCTACAAACTGGTGAGTGGAGCGAATTGATACATTTAGGTGAAATGATCAATACGGAAGGCTATGAAATATCTCCTTTCTTATCTGAAGACAAAAAAACGCTCTTTTTTGCTAGTAATGGGCATCCAGGCTACGGAAATACCGATATTTTTGTGAGCTATCGTCAGGATACTTCTTGGACGAATTGGACTAAGCCGGAAAATTTGGGCGATGGTATTAACTCAGCTGGTTTTGATGCCTACTTATCAATGGCGAGTAATGGAAAGGTATTTTTTGTAAGCAATCGTTATGGGAGTTCGACAGATATATATCAATCCCGCATCATCAGTCGAGAGGAAAGAGAGCAACAAATGGCTAGCCGAGTTATTGGCGGGCCAGGTACTGGTGTAGTACCTGAGCAAAATCGTAATGATGAAGAAAGTGAACTTGATGAAGAAACTCGGGCTTTATTGGAAGAAACCCAAGCTCTTCTCGATGAATTTAAGCGAGCAAATAACGATGGAGATGATACCTACGATTCAGGTAGCAATACAACTGAGCCAGAAAAAACATTTGATGAAAATACAGTTTATTTCAACCTCAATTCTAGCGAGCTATTGCCAGCAAGCTATTCTGACCTCAAGGAGTCAATGGACATGCTTCAAGAGAATCCAAACCTTTACGTAGAGGTGGTAGGTCATGCTGATGATTCAGGAGGGAAAGATTATAATTTGAAACTATCAATTGAGCGAGCTCAGTCCGTGAAAAAATTCCTGCTGAATCAAGGAGTCGAGGAAAGGCGTATTATTACCTACGGCAAAGGCTCTACTCAACCAATCACTAACAACAGTAGTCCCGACGGAAGAAAGCAAAACCGAAGAGTAGTTATCGGTTTCGGCCAATAAAATAGAGGTTAAAGTTTTTTTTCAGCTCAACCTCAATCTTAGAAGTTCTTCTCAATCTAAGATTGAGGTTGAGCACTCCCTTCTTTGAGCAACCTTCTAAGAATTTTACCCACATTTGATTTTGGAAGCTCGTCTCTAAATTCGATATAGCGAGGAACTTTGTAGGCAGTCATATTCTCTTTACAATATGCCTTTAATTCTTCCTCAGTGAGTGATGCATCTTTTTTCACCACACAAATTTTTACCACTTCCGTAGACTGTGGGTCAGGTACTCCAATAGCCCCGACCTCCAAAACCTTTTTATGGCTAGAGACCACATGCTCTATTTCATTGGGATAGACATTGAAACCTGATACGTTAATCATTTCTTTTTTGCGGTCTACAATTCTTATGAAACCATCCTGATCCATCACTCCAACATCACCTGTTTTAAACCATCCATCTTTAGTAAATACTTGTTCAGTTTCATCAGGACGGTTCCAGTAGCCAGGCATAACTTGAGGGCCTTTGGCGTAAATTTCTCCCGGTTCACCAATAGGAACTTCTTCTTCATTATCGTTCACAATAATGAGTTGCGTGCTAGGAAGCGGTATACCGATAGTCCCAATGCGTTCTCGACCAACCATGGGTATATTAGACGTGAGTACAGGTGATGTTTCGGTAAGACCGTACCCCTCGGCAATAGGAATTCCAGTTTTTGTTTGCCAAAGCTCGGCAACTGATTTCTGAACGGCCATACCTCCGGCACTCGTCACTTTTAGGTGAGAAAAATCCACTGAAGCAAAATCGGGGTGATTGAGCATACCATTATACAGCGTGTTTACTCCAGTAATCACTGTAAAAGGGTGTTTTTTCAACTCTTTGATGAACCCCTTCATATCCCTCGGATTGGTAATCAATACGTTCTTCGCCCCAATTTTCATCATCGAGAAACAGTTGACCGTTAGAGCGTAGATATGATAAAGTGGCAAAGCCGTAATCATAGTTTCTTCAGCTTTATTTAGTCCAACAGACATCCAGGCCGAAATTTGCTCCATATTGGCTACTATGTTGGTATGGGATAGAACAGCTCCCTTGGAGACACCCGTAGTTCCTCCCGTGTATTGTAAGAATGCAGTATCTACTCCAATAAGCTCAACTCGCGTAAATGTGCGCTTTTCACCTTGCTTTAGCGTATCGTTAAAAGAAAGGGCTGTCGGCAGGTTATAATTTGGAACCATCTTCTTTACGTACTTCACTACCGCGTTCACTATGGTCTTTTTCAGTCCGCCTAATTGATCACCGATTTCAGTAACAATTACGTGTTTAATAGAGGTGTCAGAAATAATTTTCTCCAGATTATATGCGAAGTTTGCCAGTATAACTACCGCTTCAGCACCAGAGTCATTAAACTGGTGTTTCATTTCTCGAGCGGTATAAAGTGGATTAGTATTGATGACAATTAATCCGGCCCGAAGTGCCCCTAGCATTGCAATAGGGTACTGAAGTAAGTTGGGCATCTGGATAGCAATCCGATCTCCTTTTTTCAGCCTTAGATCATTCTGTAAGAAAGCAGCAAAATCCTTAGATAATTGGTCAAGTTCATTGAAGGTAATCGATGCACCCATACACTCGAAAGCCGTGCGGGGTCCGTACTCATTAGTGCAATGCTCAATAAAATCTGCAAGTGACTTGTGCTGCTGAGGGTTTATTTGCTGAGATATTCCTTCAGGGTAATGTTGAAACCAAGGAGATATTTGATTGTCCATATTTATAAGGCTGGTTAATAATTATTTATTAATTTTAACGACAATTATTATCGTAAATTAACAAATCTCTAAGCAAAAGAGAAAAAAGAATGTTTGGAGAGGAGAAAAAAAAGGTCATGAATAATCATAACCTTTTCCAGAAACAACATTAACCCAAAAATAAAAAGCTGTAGGGGAAGGAGTCGAACCTCCACGGAGCGGTTAGGTTGCCTAAGCAAGTTTATTCCGTTGTCTCCACCCTCGAGACGGGAGGGCATGGCTGCCAATTTCATCACCCTACAGTGTATTAGCTGAACAGCTTCTTTATATATAACAAAAGCTAAATTAGTAAGTTCTTCATAAATTTAAAAAATATTTAATAAATTTGGTAAAAATTTATATCTATCGTAATTTAACACCCAAAATATTAGATCAAACCTAATTTACAGCACCAAAATGAGCAAAAATTTAGAAATTGATAACGTAGACCTCAAAATCCTCGCTTTACTGTCAGAAGATGCCAAAATCCCCTACACTGAGATCGCCAAGAAAGTTTATGTATCGGGTGGAACAGTGCATGTTCGAATGCGAAAAATGGAAGAAATGGGAATTGTACAAGGTACTACCCTTAATATGGACTACTCTAAACTAGGGTATGACATTACAGCTTTCTTAGGAATTTATTTAGAAAAGAGTTCGCTATATGATAGTGTAGTAGATGAGTTAAAGAAAGTACCCGAAGTTGTGAAGATTCACTACACTACCGGCAACTACAGTATCTTTATTAAAATTCATTGCCGTGATACTAAACATTTGCGGGAAGTGCTGCACGATAAAATTCAGCGAATTGAGGGAATCGTCCGCACCGAAACTCTTATTTCATTGGAAGAGAGTCTAAACCGCCATATCCAATTAGGTGATTAAATTCTTTTTCTCAAAACCCGGTAGGTTTTGTAACTGTGCTTGTTTAAATTCGTTCTAAATTAGAAGGTGAATCAGTCATTGATTCTACTAAATTAACCGATTTTTCCGGGAACGTTTCTTGGTGTGGAACGTTACCCAATTAAGATTTAAACAAACTATTCTCTGATGAGCAAAGACAATCAAATTCTGGAAGAATTTACCCAATCTGACTACAAATACGGATTCGAATCTAACATTGAGCAGGAGTCAGCTCCTAAAGGCCTTAACGAAGATACTGTCCGGTTTATTTCTGCAAAGAAAAACGAGCCAGAATGGATGTTGGAGTGGCGATTGAAAGCGTACCATCACTGGCTTACGTTGAAAGAGCCGACTTGGCATAATGTATCATTTCCTCAAGTTGATTACCAAGATATTATCTACTATGCAGCTCCTAAGCAGAAGGTAAGCCCTAAGAGTTTGGATGAGGTAGATCCTGAGTTGTTAGATACTTTTAAGCGGTTAGGTATCTCATTAGAGGAACAGAAGCGCTTAACTGGAGTAGCGGTAGATGCGGTGTTTGATAGTGTATCAGTTGCTACTACTTTTAAAGATAAATTAGCCAAGCTTGGAATTATTTTCTGCTCGTTTAGCGAAGCAGTGCAAGAGCATCCTGAGTTGGTAAAGAAACATATCGGCTCAGTAGTACCCCCAGGTGACAATTATTACGCTGCCCTAAATTCGGCAGTTTTTAGCGATGGTTCTTTTTGCTACATTCCAAAAGGGGTGCGTTGCCCGATGGAGCTTTCTACCTATTTCCGTATCAATGCTGCGAATTCTGGGCAATTTGAGCGAACACTAATTGTTGCTGAGGAAGGTTCTTATGTAAGTTACCTAGAAGGTTGTACTGCTCCGATGCGTGATGAAAACCAGTTACATGCCGCGGTAGTAGAACTTTACGCTGCTAAAGATGCTGAAATCAAGTACTCTACGGTACAAAACTGGTATCCCGGTGATAAAAACGGTAAAGGTGGAATTTATAATTTCGTAACCAAACGAGGTATTTGTGCTGGGGATAACTCTAAAATTTCCTGGACACAGGTAGAAACAGGCTCGGCGGTTACTTGGAAATATCCTAGCTGTATTTTGAAAGGTGATAACTCTATTGGTGAATTTTATTCAGTGGCGGTTACCAATAACCATCAGCAAGCTGATACCGGAACTAAGATGATTCACATCGGAAAGAATACCCGAAGTCGTATTGTCTCAAAAGGTGTGTCAGCGGGAGTAAGCCAAAACAGCTACCGAGGTTTAGTGAAAGTAATGAAGCGAGCCGATAACGCCCGAAATTTCTCTCAATGCGACTCATTACTGATGGGCGATCAATGTGGTGCACATACGTTCCCATATATAGAGTCAGACAATAGCTCGGCGCAGATTGAACATGAAGCTACTACCTCTAAAATTGGCGAGGATCAAATTTTTTACTGCCTACAGCGCGGTATTGGCGAAGAAGATGCGGTCGCTCTAATTGTTAATGGCTACTGTAAAGAAGTGCTCAACCAACTTCCGATGGAGTTTGCCGTAGAAGCTCAAAAATTACTGGCACTTACATTAGAAGGAAGTGTAGGGTAGCCTCACAACCATTTTGATAAACATTATGAAATCAGAAGGGTTGTCCTGCGTGGATCGCCCTTTTGATTTTGTTGCTATAACCCACTTACTACTATGTTAAAAATTAACGGACTACACGCAAGGGTAGAAGAAAAAGAAATACTTAAGGGCATTGATTTAGAGGTAAAGCCAGGTGAGGTACACGCTATTATGGGACCTAACGGCTCAGGAAAAAGTACATTAGCCTCAGTACTGGCCGGACGAGAAGATTTTGAAGTGACTGATGGCTCAGTTCAATATATGGGACAAGACTTATTAGAGATGGAGCCCGAAGAACGAGCTAGAGAAGGTATATTTCTGGCGTTTCAGTATCCGGTAGAGATTCCGGGAGTGAGTACTACTAACTTTCTGAAAACGGCGGTAAATCAAGTACGTCAACATAAAGGTAAAGATTCATTAGATGCGGTCGCTTTTCTGAAAATGATGAAGGAAAAGATGAAGTTGGTTGATATTGATCAGTCATTATTGAGCCGCTCGTTAAACGAAGGCTTTTCTGGAGGAGAAAAAAAGCGGAACGAAATTTTTCAGATGGCGATGCTGGAGCCTACTTTAGCTATTTTGGACGAGACAGATTCCGGGTTGGATATTGATGCTTTACGGATTGTTGGAAATGGGGTAAATGCTCTGCGAAACCAAGATACTGCTACTATTGTAGTGACCCACTACCCGCGATTGCTAGAATACATCGTCCCCGATTTTGTGCATGTGTTGTACAACGGGCGTATTGTCAAGTCTGGCAGTAAAGAACTGGCTCTGGAACTAGAAGAAAAGGGGTACGATTGGATCAAAGAAACAGTTGACGCAGCAGTTTAAAGAATAGTTATTCATCTACCTCTTCTGAAACTTTTGTTTTAAGTGAGTAAGAGGGATTTAGATACAATCTAATGAGTTTAGAACAAGCTTTTATAACATATATCAAAGATCGGGAAGCGACGATCAACGGGCAAGGCGATACTGCCTGGCATCAGCGCCGACGAGCTGCATTCGCTGATTTTGAGAAACTAGGCTTTCCGGAAAAAAAAGATGAAGAGTACCGCTACACGCCCATCAGCCGAGCTTTAGAGCGCGAGTTTGACGGAAATGAAATAACTAAAGCTGATATTAGTGCTCAGGCAGTACAAGAATTTCTGGACGAAATTGTGCCCGCTGATATTTCAGCCAGCATATTAGTATACGTTAATGGTGAGTTTCAATCTTCTTTTTCGCGAACTGAAAACATGCCAGAAGGAGTAATTGTTACTTCTCTCTCCCAAGCCTACCAAGATCATAGTGAGTTAATTGATCAGTATTTTGCTCAGCAAACAGCGGAACAGTCCGACTCATTTGTTGCACTCAATACGGCAGTTGCTCAAGAGGGTCTGTTTGTGTATGTTCCAAAAAATACGATAGTTGAAACTCCAATTCTGGCATATTTTATTAGCGATACATCAAATGGTGCAAGTGTAGCCTCTCCTCGAAACTTATACATTGCTGAACAAAGTAGTAAAGTATCGGTCATTGAATCATTCCATACTTTAGGAGAGGGTGCCAGCTATCAGAATGCCGTAAGTGAGATTTGGGTAGATGCTAATGCATCAGTTTACTACAACAAATTGCAGCCGGAAAACAACAAGGCTTATCATACTGGAACTACCGAAGTATATCAGGCTCGCGACAGTCGGTTTACTGGTGTAACTGTTTCTTTACAAGGTGCCATGATTCGCAATAATTTAAACGTTGCGTCAGACGGCGAAAACTGCGAAACGCATATGTATGGATTGTATATGTTGGATGGAAAATCTCACGTAGATAATCATACAGCAGTAGACCACCGTAAGCCTAATTCATTCAGTAATGAATTGTATAAAGGTATTATGGGTGAGCAATCGAAAGGTGTTTTTAATGGAAAAGTTTACGTCCGTCAGGATGCCCAGAAGACGAATGCTTTTCAGTCTAATGCGAATATTCTTTTGACTAATGAAGCTTCTATTGACACCAAGCCTCAACTTGAAATATGGGCTGATGACGTAAAGTGCTCCCACGGAGCCACTACCGGACAGATAGACAAAGAACAGCTATTCTACTTACGAACAAGGGGTATGAGTAAAGACCAGGCAACGGCTATTTTGCTAAGAGCATTTGCGGGAGATGTGCTGGAAAATATTGAACTGGATTTTATTCGTCAGCAGATTGAGTCAGTTATTGACCAGCGACTGAATACTAACTTTTAATGAGTTTATTATGAGTATGGAAAACACAGTAGTGTCACCCACTCAGCTAGATATAGATAAAGTCCGCCAGGATTTCCCAATTCTTCATCAGGAAGTTAACGGCAAGCCACTGGTGTACTTAGATAATGCCGCTACCACTCAGAAGCCTCAGGTAGTGATTGATGCATTAACATATTATTATCAGCGGGACAATGCGAACATTCATCGGGGAATCCACACATTAGCCGAACGGGCTACGGCGGCTTTTGAAGAGACTCGCCAAGCGGTTCATCGCTTCATTAATTCGAATGAGCCGGAAGAAATCGTTTTTACTAAGGGAACTACCGACGGAATTAACCTGGTCGCAGCTACTTTTGGGCGCGCTAATATAACCGAAGGAGATGATATCATCATCTCAGGAATGGAGCACCATTCCAATATTGTGCCTTGGCAAATGCTGTGCGAAGAGAAGAGAGCAAACCTGAAAGTAATTCCAGTCAACGACCGAGGTGAAATTGAGCTAGAGGAGTATAAGAAGCTACTTTCGGAACGAACCAAGTTAGTAAGCGTCGTTTACGTTTCTAATTCATTAGGTACAATTAATCCGGTAGAAGAGATTATTGAGTTAGCTCATGAGAATGGTGCAGCCGTTTTACTAGATGGTGCGCAGTCTACCACATATTTAGATATAGATGTGCAAGCATTGAATTGCGATTTCTATGTTTTTTCTGGTCATAAAGTATTCGGACCTACTGGTGTAGGAGCGTTGTATGGTAAACGTCGTCATCTAGAAAAGATGCCTCCTTATCAAGGTGGTGGGGAAATGATTCGCTCAGTAAGTTTTGAAAAAACCACCTACAACGATATTCCCTATAAATTTGAAGCGGGTACCCCTAATATTGCTGATGTAGTCGCTCTCAAAGCGGCTATTGAGTATATCAATCAGGTAGGTAAATCGGCTATGCGAGCGCACGAAGAAGAACTTTTGGAGTACGGACATCGGCGATTGAGTGCGGTACCCAATCTACGAATGATTGGAACCGCCGAGAAAAAAATGAATGTTATCTCTTTTGTTTTTGAAGACATCTTCCACTTTGATATTGGTCAGATGCTGGACGCTAGAGGTATTGCGGTACGTACAGGACATCATTGCACCGAACCATTAATGTCGCGTTTTGGGTTAGAGGGAACAGTCCGAGCTTCATTTGCTATTTATAACACGAAAGAAGAAGTTGATCAACTAGTGGAAGGTTTACAGCGTATTGTTAAGATGATGGGTAAATAAGCATGAGCCAATCAATCAGTGAAATACAGAACGAAATAATAGAAGAGTTTACGCTGCTGGATGGTGATCCAGAGATGACTAACTTCTATATTATTGAGTTAGGTCAAAAGTTGCCTCCGTTAGAAGGTTCTCAAAGAACGGAAGATAATATTGTAAAGGGTTGTCAGTCCAAAGTATGGTTAGTGCCTTCATTAGAAAGTAGCAAAATGCATTTTGAAGCAGATAGTAACTCAGCTATTACTAAAGGGTTAGTGAGCTTACTAGTTCGAGTCTTTCAAGAGCAAACTCCTAATGATATTGTAGATGCCGATCTATTCTTCATTGATAAAATCGGCATGAACCGCTTCATTGGAACTCAACGATCAAATGGGTTTGCAGCGATGATTAAGCAAATAAAACTGGCAGCATTAGTAAATAAGGAACGACAAGCAATAGCGAAGAGCGATCAAAAGTGAAATAGCATGAGTGATACAATTACTACCGATACCCGAGCATTAAAGGAAAAAATTGTATCGGCAATAAAATCCGTATACGACCCGGAAATTCCGGTCGACGTTTACGAGTTGGGTTTGATTTATGAAATCAATGTTTATCCGGTCAATAATGTTTACGTGTTGATGACATTAACCTCGCCGGCTTGTCCATCTGCGGAAGCTATTCCTAGTGAAATAGAAGAAAAAATCAAAGAAGTTGAAGGTGTGAATGATGTTAACATTGAGCTCACGTTTGACCCGCCTTATACGCAAGACATGATGTCCGAAGCCGCTAAACTGGAATTAGGATTTCTTTGAAGAATGAACAATGATTGGTGGATGATGGCTAACGAAAACGGGAGACTTTTGGGGGGGGGAGATTAACTCCAGATTGGTTCCAGAATTATTAATAAATTTAGCCGTTCAACAATCAGCAAAAAAGAAGTACAATTAAATAATCATCACAAAATAAACTAAATATGTATCCTGCTGACTTAGTAGCACCCATGCGTACCGATTTAACTTCCGCTGGGTTTACCGAATTAACTACCTCCGAAGAAGTAACTAATCATTTAGAAGATCATGAGGGCACCACACTCATGGTGATCAATTCCGTTTGTGGCTGTGCCGCCGGCGCGGCGCGTCCAGGTGTGAAACTGGCACTTAGTCATTCTGAAAAAAAGCCGGACAACCTAGCAACGGTATTTGCTGGAGTAGACCAAGATGCAGTAGCTAAAGCGCGTGAGTATACATTACCGTATCCACCATCTTCACCTTCTATTGCATTGTTTAAAGATGGAGAGGTTATTCACTTTGTGGAACGTCACCATATTGAAGGTCGTTCAGCACAAATGATAGCCGAGCATTTACTCGATGTATTTGATGAGTACTGCTAAATAAATAGTGTTAAAGCGCGAAGTGTTATACTTTGAATGAATTAGTTTAAATACTATTGCACTTCGCATTTGAACACACAGAAATAAAAAAAGATGGATGATCGATTTAAAGATTTTGAACATCGGGTAAATCGCTCTTTGGCGGAAATGAAAGCGCAAATTAGTGCGCTACATTAAGCAACTGGTACCTTAAAGTAATCGTTCAATGATTTTGATGCTGAAATAACAGAATTTGTGCAATTCATAGTTGAGCGTGTATCTAACCATGAGAATTGCTTGAGGCGAATTGAGATACACTTAAATATAGGCTAGTACGTCCATTTTTACTTATACGAGCAAAATATCAAAAAGAAAACTTAGTTTTAAACTCTTCCATTTCGTCCAGTAAAGAACGTTCTTCCCAGCGTGGAATAAAGTTGAATAGCTTTAAATCAGTATCAACCGAGAGTTCGCGTAATCCTAAGTGACGGTTGACAAAGATAAATTCAAGATCAAAGTAAATAGCCTTTACTACATCAATAATATCAAGAACTTGAAAGTTTTTATCTACCAAATTATAGGTGTCAGAAGGCATATCATTGTTGAGCAGTTTAACTAAAGTTTCGCCAACTCGCTGCACGCTTACGAAAGCCCGTCGCTGTTTTCCATCACCGTGAATAGAAACTCTTCGCCGAAAGTTCGCCTCAAACATAAAGCGATTGATTACTGCATCGAAGCGTAAGCTTTTATTGTAGCCGTAAACATTTCCACAGCGGATAATGTAAGTAGATAGCTTGGGAAAAAGCCGCTGAACGTGTTCCTCACCCCGCAATTTAGAAATGCCGTAGATAGTTTGGGGATTAGGAATAGTGTCTTCTCCCGCGTGTGCCGATCCATACACCGAAGTGCTGCTCACGTAGATTAGCTTTTTTACCTGGGGAGCTTCTTCAATAGCGTACACCAATTCTGCCGTACCCCAGTGATTTGTTTGCTCGTAGGCATGACCATCGGTGGTGGCAAACGGCGTTACTACTTTGGCGGCTAGGTGATAGATTACATCAGCTTCTTGAACCACCGACCGTAATCGGCGCGTATCCAATAGTTCGCCGGAAACAAACTCAATATTGAGGGTATTATCGGTGCGTTTGTAGAGAGAGTGACCTAAGAACGCATTGTAGTTATCTCGAGAAAGGTTGTCGTAAATGATAATGCGGGATACAGCGTGATCTTTCACTAATTCAGCCACTAGCTGCGTTCCCACGTATCCGGCACCACCGGTGATTAAAACAGTCATAGGTCTATGATGATTGGGCTAAATCGGTATTTAATCCGCACTCTACTTTATTCATGCCGTACCAGCGAGCTTCTCTTTCGTGCATCTCAGGATCAGGCTTTTTAGTACACGGCTCACAGCCAATACTAGAGTAACCTTTGGCATCTAACGAGTGCCGGGGTAGATCATATTCCCGCAGGTAAGCGAATACTTCTTGGATTGACCAGTCTAACATGGGATGAAAGCGCAAAACATCGTGAGGAGCCGGTTGCTCAATCTTCATAGCTTTTCGCACTAAACTTTGGTCAGCACGCACGCCGTTAATCCATACATCATAATTACGAAGTACGTCCTCCATTGGCTGAGTCTTATTTAGAAAACAGCAGTAGTCAGGATCAGAGGTGAACAGTAAGTTACCCTCGGCATTACGTTGTTGGTGCTTTGGAACCACAGGATTTAGTCGGATAATATTTAGACCAAACTCTTCAGTAATTCTATCGACAAAAGCTACTGTTTCGGGAAAATGGTAGCCAGTATTTAGGAAGTAAACCGGAATGCTACGGTCAATTCGTGATAGCATATGGAGCAATACCAAGCTATGAGATTGAAATGATGAACTGGTAAACAGTTTTTTACCCTCTTGCTGATAGTTTAGGATGTGGGCTTGTATTTCTTCAAAAGTCATACGGAGTTTACGAGTAAATAGAAGCTAAAGTTAATAAAAAAGCCGTAGCTAGCGCTAGCTTCTAGACAATTCATTTTCTTTCTGAGGCTATCCATTAAAACTGCTCCTGTAATGAGCATTTCTTAACTAAGGTTAACACTTTCCTTCCTCATCTTAGCGACCTTTGTTTGGTGAATAAGAAGATGCTGATCTCAACACTATGGCTTTTCGCCATACT
>CAKZPJ010000156.1 GCA_937138955.1 uncultured Flammeovirgaceae bacterium
ATTATCCGGTAGTATATATGCAGGTAGAGCGCGTAAAAAGAGGTTACTACGAAGTGCATCCTACGCTGTTGGCCGAATTCCCAAAAGAAACTGCTGACCTAGAAATTACGTTAGCTTTTAATAAGATTCTGGAAGAAGGAATACATAAGTACC
Source organism: uncultured Flammeovirgaceae bacterium (assembly GCA_937138955.1). Lineage (GTDB taxonomy): Bacteria > Bacteroidota > Bacteroidia > Cytophagales > Cyclobacteriaceae > Tunicatimonas. The sequence goes on from CAKZPJ010000156.1 coordinate 154, forward strand.
CTGAAACCTGGCTATGGTCGCACAAAAGGTGGAAACATAAACGGTCTACAGTCGGTACTGCTTCTTAAGGGATCAAATGATACACTAAAATGAGTATGATCGCATATCAAGATACTGTTGTAGAAGAACCCGTAAAACTACTTACTGGAAAAGAACTAATTTTAGCCAGCAAGCAATATGCGGTAGAAGACCGACGCAAAAGTTGGTTCTACACCCTGAGCACGTTGGTGTTTTTAGTAGTAGCTTTTTTAGGTACTACGATTGATTTTCATTGGGCACCGCAGCTATTCTTTAGTGTGATAAGCGGATTGCTTATTGTTAAACTCTTCGTGATCTACCATGATTATTTGCATGGAGCTATTCTGCGTAATTCTAAAGCAGCCGACTGGATTATGACGCTCTTCGGTATTTTTGTGCTGGCTCCCAAAACCATCTGGAAGCGTACCCACGATCACCATCATCACAATAACTCTAAACTTTCTAGTGGGGGGATTGGCTCCTATCCACTGGTAAGTAAAGAAAAATTTCATCGATTATCTTCTAAGCAACGCTTCGCGTATTTGGCGGCTCGGCATCCGCTCACCATCTTTTCCGGGTATATAACCCTCTTCATTTTTGATTTTAATGTCAGCTCGCTTATAAAGAGCCCCAAAAACCACTGGGATTCGCTAGTTGCCTTGCTTATTCATTTCGCAGTTGCCGGGCTTATTTTCTACTTCGGTGGGCTGAGTGCTTTATTCTTTAGCTGGTTGCTACCGTTTATTTTGGCCCACGGCTTGGGTTCATACTTATTCTACGCCCAGCATAATTTCCCCGGTGCTACTTTCGCCGAGAACCGAGATTGGGACTACGCGAATGCTGCCATCCAATCTACCAGCTTTTTAGTGATGAACCCCGTGATGGACTGGTTTACCGGAAACATCGGGTACCACCACGTTCACCACATCAACCACCGCATTCCTTTCTACCGACTGAAGGAGGCCATGGAAGAAATGCCGGAACTCCAGAGCCCGGTAACTACCACGTTGCATCCCCGCGACGTGATTGCTTGCCTGAAACTGAAAGTGTGGGACCCAGCTAAGGGGGAAATGGTAGGTTTGTAAGATAACTCCCTGGGTTAGACTTTATAGTGATAAACAGGAATTTTCTGTATTTTCGCTACCCCTAACCCTATATCATACTATGCAATTCCGGCTAACTATTCTTCTTCTCGCTTTTACCTTAACCGCATCAGCGCAAACCAAGTCCACTCAAAAGTCACCTCCGTTAACATATGCTGAATCCGCCAACGTAGGCATGTCCGAAGAAAGGTTGGCTCGGATTGATGCAATGGCGCAAGAGGCTGTTGAAGACGATAAGATACCAGGGGTAGTTGCTCTGGTCGCTCGAAAGGGAAAAATTGTCTACCATAAAGCATTTGGTACGGCTAACTCTTCGGGGCAAAAGTTAGAGAGAGATGCCATCTTCCGAATAGCTTCCCAAACCAAGGCCGTTACCGCCACCGCCGTGATGATGCTCTGGGAAGAAGGACTGTTCCGGCTAGATGATCCTATCTCTAAATATATTCCCGCGTTTAAGAATCCTCAGGTACTCAAGAGCTTTCGCTACGCAGATACCAGCTATACCACCGAAGCGGCGAATCAGGAAATAACTATCCGTCATTTACTCACCCATACATCTGGCTTGGGCTACGGATTTATTGATGGTGATGAGCGATTTAAAATGATATACCAAAAAGCTGGAATTATCGATGCCTTTACCACCGATGAAATTACTATTGAGGAGAACATTAAGAAGCTGGCGAAACTACCCTTGCACTTTAATCCGGGAGAAAAGTACTCTTACTCCGAGGGGCTTGATGTACTAGGCTACTTTGTAGAAATTATGTCGGGTCAGCCGTTTGACGAGTTTTTGCGAGAGCACCTATTTGAACCCCTGGGTATGGAAGATACTTGGTTCTATCTACCCAGCAGTAAGTCTGAGCGGTTGGTAGCGGTACAGCGTTGGAACGATAACCAATGGAAACGCTACTCTGGTAATGGCTACGATGCTGATTATCCGATTAAGGGAGCAAAAACCTTTTTTTCTGGGGGAGCCGGACTAAGCAGTACTGCGAAGGACTACGCTACTTTTCTCCAAATGTACCTCAACGACGGTGAGCTGAACGGTACGCGCATACTGAGTAGAACGACAGTCCAATCAATGATGGGCAACCAAATTGGTGACTTTTGGGAGGGACAAGACCGCTACTACGGATTAGCGTTTGGCGTACTTAACCAAACCGGACAAGACCAAGGTGGCAAGGGCAGTGTAGGTACCTTTGATTGGGGTGGTTATTTTAACACCCAGTACTTTGCTGACCCAGAGGAAGAACTGATTGGCATACTAATGAAGCAAACCCGGGGCGGTAATGGCGATGATACCGGTTGGAAATTTCGGTTGCTGGTCAATCAGGCAGTAGATGATTAA
>CAKZPJ010000157.1 GCA_937138955.1 uncultured Flammeovirgaceae bacterium
ACCCTGACGTAGCTGGGGTATGATTACTCACTGGGCTGCTAAATGCTGCTGTGGTTGTTTGATTTAAGATCTCATTAGGCAAAGCATCGGGAGTTAGGCGGTCGGTATCGGCCAAGATAACGGCTCGCTCTACCACATTGCGAAGCTCACGGATATTTCCGGGCCAGTTGTAACGTTTGAGATAATCCAAAAATTCAGGGTCAATGCTGGAGATTGATTTGTTGGCTCGTTCGGCGTGTTCTTTTAGTAAGTGCATCACCAGCAAATCAACATCTTCTCGCCGGTCGCGTAAAGCAGGAAGGTCAATAGTGAAAGCACTCAAGCGATAGTACAGGTCGCGACGAAATGCTTCATTATCATCATTAACCAACTCCCGGTTAGTAGCGGCAATAATGCGAATATCTACCGGAATAGGTTCAGTTTCGCCTACCCTATTGAGCATACGAGTTTCTAGTACTCTTAACAGCTTAGCCTGTAACTCAGGAGACATTTCTCCTAACTCATCTAGAAAGATAGTACCCCGGTCGGCTGCTTCAAAGTATCCTTTTTTATCGGAACTGGCCCCAGTGAAGGAGCCTTTTTTATGCCCAAACAATTCAGACTCTTGCAAGTCTTTAGGAATAGCTGCGCAGTTAATCGCCACAAAGTTACCTTTTCGGCGCCGACTGGCTAAATGAATAGCTTCGGCCAGTAGTTCCTTCCCAGTTCCGGTTTCACCCAGTAATAGTACAGTAGTATCGGTTACCGCTACCTTCTTTGCCAATTCAAGCATACGTTGTACAGGTTGGGAGTTTCCTACAATTTTAGCAAAACTAGATTTGGAGTCTAGGCGAAACTCCATCTCCTGTAATTTCCGGTTAAGTGCTGCTTTCTCCATTGCCTTTTGTACGACTAAAGGTAAGCGTTCGTCGCCATCACCTTTTGCCAGATAATCGAACGCGCCTAACTTCATAGCCTGCACGCCATCTTTCACATTACTGAAGGCAGTGAGCACGATGACCTCAATGAGGGGGTACTCCTTTTTAATATACTTAGTAAAATCAATGCCGTTGGCATCGGGGAGGTTTACATCGGTAAGTACAAGGTGAACCGTTTCGTTTCTGAGCATCTCTCGCCCAGCGGCTATATCGCTAGCCTCAAAAATCTTGTAACCTTCTAGCCCCAGTATTTTAGCTAATAAACTGCGAATGCTAGTCTCGTCTTCTACGATTAGAATTGAATTACCTTGAATATCCATACAATTGCTTGCTAGTTACTGCAAAAATATCCTTTTTTTATTTCTTGAAAAATTACAAACATCATTCTTACCTATTTCGTTGGATTTTAGGCTAATGTACTGTATTTCACAAGTTTATTACTCACCAATAGGTTTGTACGAGCCTATTAATTGCACTCATTAACGGAAATATTATATTTTATAAACAATGCCTTTAAAAGTTCACCAGCCCGCACCCGATATTTATCTTCCTTCTACCAGTGGCAATCACTTCAAAATGAGTCGCGATTTAGTGAATCAGCCTGCTATAATTTACTTTTATCCTAAAGATTTTACTCCAGGCTGCACCCAGGAAGCCTGTAGTTTTCGGGATGCTTTCTCGGTTTTTCGAGGACTAAATATTACAGTGGTAGGAATTAGCCGGGATTCGATAGAAACGCATCAAAAATTCAAGAAGCAGCATCAGCTTCCGTTTGAATTGCTATCGGATCGGGACGGAAGCGTGGCCAAAAAATACGGAGCACTAGTCCCCTTTTTAAAAGTAGTTCGCCGGATTACTTACCTAGTAGATGCTAACCATAAAATTGCTGCGGTATACGAAGATATGTTTGGTGCCGAGAAACACATTCAGCAAATGGTGAAAGCGGTGAAGGGCTAGGGGCAGAGAGCAGGGTGCTTGGGGCAAGGAGTAGTAGGCTTAGTAGCGAGCACTATGTTCATATACGACTCTCCCAGCCCCTTGCTCCCCGCACCCCGCTCTTAGCTCTTTACCACCTGCCCTAAGGCTTCCAGGTACTGAGGTTCATCTTTGAGGGCAACGCGCGTGATCGCATTGAACTCTTGCATCCAGGCACGTAATTCATTAAAGGTCTGGCGCCGACGTTGCGTGGCAATCTGAGCATCGCTGCGATGGCGAGCTTGTAGTACTCGTGCTTCTTTAATTGCTTGTATCATGGCTTGTCCTTGAGCGATTTCGGCGGGATTGATAGCGTACTGACCTAGTATTTCACTATACCGGCTCGCGTGGGTATAGAATTCAGATACTTGAGCTAACCATCCAGCAGTATCGCGCTGGCGAGCTCCCCACAATCTAAGTATATCTCCGGCAATAATATCACCCTTCAGAGCTACTCGGGCCAAGGCCAGGTGCTCCTGATACATTGCCTTAAGTAGGTTTCGCTCCTGCTGAAGGCGGGCGGTTGATGCCTTTTGCAATCCATAACTTTCCGCCTGCTGCGCTCCGAACTCTTGAGTACTTGTTACCAAAACAGAACCTTCGTCCATTTTCTTATCATTGTACCCCATACGGGCTAGTAGCTTTTTAATTTCTGAATGCTCTTTGGCTCCGGTAATAGCAATTCGTGAGCTTTCTAACTGACTATCAATAGTTCTACTGCTGGGCATATACGTAAATTTTCTGATTTAACTGTTAGTCAAAGGTGCCGAAATTCTAACTAATAGACCAACCAGATTTTTACTAAAAGCTACTTGCGTATGATTTGCCGTAAGACCAATCTAATACAGCTATAACCCAGAAAGAAGGGTTTTATAGTATAAAATACTAGGTAAATGGATAGTTGATTTAGCGTTACACTACTGGTTTACTCTGTAGCCAACTGTTTTCCATTCTAATCCGTTGGTAACCTTACGCTGCGCTGTCACACTGTCGTATTGCAACCCTGCATAGTAACAATGCTGAGATGCACCAATACTATGTAAGCCAACAATATTGCGAGTAACCGCCACACTGTCACCTTGTAAGATTGCATAATGCTAATGCATAGCAACATTACTACCATGTATGCTTGCCTATTAATAGTGTTAGTGAACATTGATACTCTGCTAGCCTATACAATAGTAGATACACTCTGCAAAATTAGCAGGTTCGCTCACACAATGATGGCAATGGGTTGTAACGGTTCACACTACGCACACAAATGGGTTGGCTATACTATTCTTGAACTGCCGCTAAGAAACCTTCTCTATCGTATAACGGCTTACGCCCATTCTCCCGATATTGGTAACTCAAATTGTAGGTATTAGGTGATTCGGCACTCATTAACTGAAGGCACAGCATAATTAGAACAGATTCTTCATTGCCAAGTTGTATTCTAGTGTAAAGCCCTTCCATACCTGCTATAGTCACTCTTTTTACTTGAGGGGAATCACCTAAATTGGGGTCGGTTAAATAATTTTGAGCCGTTGCATCCAAAATACCATCAATATTACGATTAGCAACAACAACCGAGTCGTCGTACCTTCTAGTAATAAACTCGTTATTCACCCGCATAGTGATAGTATCTCTGGTCTGTATAATCACTGTGAAGGTTCCCTGCTTTGCTTCCGTTACATATTGTTCTCGGTAAGCACTCTGTTGGGTAATGATAGGTTCATCAGGAAAGATTATTGTAATATCCTCGAGTTGAATAGAGTGGTCACTTTGAGCAGCTACATGATAGATAGGAAGGGTGAAGAGTAGGAGTAGGCACTTCGCTTGCTAGAAATCTATACGTGTCTCACCCTACAAAAATTGTTCTAATGAGTTGCTTTTTATCTTAGCTAATGAGAAGAAACACTCTCTATCATACGTATTGATCAGATAGCAGTCTGCATTTCAACAAGCATGTCTATTCGTAGTCTATCACCCAAAACGGGTGATATGCAGGAAAAAAGGAAGCAACTTACCCCTATTTATTGTAATTTAGGGGAAGTATTTATAGCCTTCAACTCTTCCCGACAAATGTTTAATACTTACTTTAAATTTGCAGTTCGCACTTACTGGCGAGATAAGTTTTATACCCTACTCAATATTATTGGCTTGGCAATAGGTATTGCGGTGAGTATTATCATTCTGCTCTATTTACAGAATGATCTTACCTATGATAAGCACCATACCCAACATGAGCAAATCTATCGTCTCGTCACTAATGTAAAGGGCCCCGGGGTAGAGTTTCATACGGGCAGTGCCGCGCGGGAAATGGCTCCTATGCTATCCGAAGACTATCCGGAGATACTTTCCTTCGCACGCCTGATGGGAATGGGGCGTATCCTGGTAACGGTGCCCGATGCCGGGGAAGAAAGTCTGTACAATGAAGAAGGTTGGAGGCGAGCCGACTCTACCATCTTCAACATTTTTACGCATCCCTTTATCGCTGGAGACCCAACTACGGCACTACGGGAGAAAAATAGCGTGGTGCTAACGGAAGCACTAGCCCAAAAGTATTTTGGCGAAGAAGAGGCACTAGGTAAAACACTGTTGCTATACGAGGGCAAAGAGAACGTTACCGTTACCGGAGTGATAGAAAGCTTACCCGACAACTCTCATGTAAAGTTTGATGCGCTAATATCATTCATTGAGCCTCGGGAGTGGGCTATGCAAGACGGTGAATTTAATTCGGAAGCCATCTGGAATCCTGATGTGTACACCTACTTACTATTTCCCGAAGGATACAATACGGCGGACTTTTTTGAGAAGCTTCCTCCCTTCTATAATAAGTATATCAAGCCCTTCGGCGATAAGGTAAGCAGTGAATTATGGTTTTACCTGGAACCCCTAGCCGATGTACACTTTCACTCAGAGCAGGGAGGTGACGAACCGCAGGGGAACATTGCTTACGTGTATGCCTTCAGTGGAATTGGATTGTTTATTCTACTGCTGGCTTGCATCAATTATATGAATCTGGCCACCGCCCGCTCGGGCAACCGGATGAAGGAAATCGGGATGCGAAAAGTATTGGGTTCCAGCCGTCGGGCGTTAGTTCTCTCCTTCTTGGGTGAATCAATGCTCCTATCGGTATTAGCACTGCTAATCGCCCTAGGGTTGGTCGCCATTGTACTGTACGCTACTCCGTTTGATGATTTGGTGG
>CAKZPJ010000158.1 GCA_937138955.1 uncultured Flammeovirgaceae bacterium
GGAGGGATATTGTACTCTCTAATGGGCTGATTGCTCGAACGTTCCGAGTAATTCCTAATCTGGCTACTATCGATTATCTGAACCAGATGACCGGAGAAACCATACTCAGGGCAGTTTCTAACGAGGGAGTGTTGGTAATTGATGGTATCAAATATACTCTGGGTGGTCTGAGCCAGCAACCGGAATACGGGTTCACCCTGATGAAATGGCTCGATGGTTTGTCGCCCATTCCAAATTCATTCATGGTTGAAAAGTTTGAGGTCAAAGAAATTTCCGATCGTATGGAGTGGAAGCGGGTGCGTTGGGCTTTGAACCAAGCGATGCCAACCGGGAAAGAGCTGATATTTACCCTTAGAAAAGAAGCTATTGTAGCCAAAGTGCATTTTGCCCTGTACGATGGTATTCCCACGTTGAGCAAGTGGATAGAGATAGTGAACACGGGCGAACTGTTGTTTCAGCTCAACGAATTTAAGCTGGAGCAACTGGCTATGGTAGAGGGCGAAAGCCTAGTGGGCACTCCCGAGCACTGGGTAAAACCCAACATCCATCTAGAAAGCGACTACGCCTTCGGGGGAATGCAACAAAAGAACTCAGACCATACTACCTACTGGGAAAAAGACCCACGCTACACTTCACAGACGAATTATCCGTTTAATAACCCCTGTTTGCTGGAGGTAAAGCCGCCCCTGGGCCCCGATACAGCTATTCCGCCGGGACAATCTCTAACAACTTTTCGGATATGGGAAACCCCGTTAGATAGCCGAGAGCGAGAACGTAGTGGACTCTTTCTCCGAAAAATGTACCGCACTATTTCCCCCTGGATTACTGAAAACCCTATATTCATGCACTTGGTTTCTTCAGATGAAGCCGAGGTGAAACAAGCAGTTGATCAATGCGCTGAAACTGGATACGAAATGATTATCCTAAGCTTTGGCAGTGGGGTAGACATGGAAGACGAATCGGCTGATAATTATGAGAAGTTTCAACGCATGGTAGATTATGCCCATAGCAAGGGTATCGAGCTAGGTGGCTACTCTCTGTTGTCTAGCCGATGGATTAGTGAAGAAGTGGATGTCATTAACCCCAAGACTGGCAAACGGGGAGGTATGATCTTTGGCTCTTCGCCCTGCCTGGCTAGTGAGTGGGGCTACGACTATTTCCGAAAAATAAAGCAGTTTTATCAGAGAACAAGGATGAACGTTTTTGAGAACGACGGCTCCTATCCCGGTAATGTATGTGCCTCCACTAGCCACACCCATCACAACGGGTTGAGCGATTCGCAATGGAAGCAATACGCGCAGATACAAGACCTGTATACGTGGATGCGGGGCAAGGGCATCTACATGAATATTCCGGATTTCTACGTAAACTCGGGTAGTAACAAGACGGGGATTGGCTATCGGGAAGTCAACTGGTCGCTACCTCGTGAACGGCAACTGATACTGGGGCGACAGAATATATACGACGGTCTGTGGAACCGTACTCCCAGTATGTGCTGGACGTTTACTCCGCTTACTCAGTACCACGGCGGCGGGGCAGCCGCTACCATAGAACCGCTGAATGAGCACTTGGAGGATTATAAAAACCAAATGATTCAAAACTATGGTTCGGGCGTACAGTCATGCTACCGGGGGCCTCGCTTATACGATACCGAAAAAACTAAGAATACGGTGATCGAGGTTGTTAATTGGTACAAACAGTATCGGGATATTCTAAACAGCGATATTATTCATCTAAAACGTCCCTCGGGAAAAGATTGGGATGGATTTATGCACGTGAATCCTAATTTGACCGAAAAAGGTTTTGTTTTACTCTTTAACCCTACCCAAAAGGATATAACTCGAGAAATCACATTACCCCTTTACTACACCGGACTGGATAAAACAGTATCTGTACGAGAAAAAGAAGGTGAATCTACCACGAAGGTACTAAGCCGAGATTATAAAATAAAGGTAGAGGTTACGATACCCGCAAATTCTTATAACTGGCTAGTGATTGAGTGATTTCTTCCCATTTACTCTGAAGCGAAGATAGACTCTGGGATGCGCTCAGTTCTCCTTGGTTACGTCATCTTCGGGCTTAGGCACACAGAAACTCTCTATTTGAGGGTAAATGAAAAAATTTATGCACATCTATTTTTTGGCCTCAAACTCTTGTTGCCGTCGGATATATTCCTGATTAAGTTCGTCTGAGTCTTTATATTTTACTCTCATAACGCTTAAATCTTCCTTCAGTTGAGTAACTACTTCAGCGTAAGCAGGGTCATGATAAACATTGTTGAGCTCCTGTAGATCTTTTTTGCGGTCGTACAGTTCCCATTCGTCTATGTCGTAGTAAAAATGTGCGAGTTTATACTCTTCGGTAACTATACCATAATGGCGCTTTACCATATGTGATCCAGGGTATTCGTAGTAATGGTAGTAGACGGCATCTCTAGTCCAACTTTCCGGGTTCCCCGTAAGCAAGGGCATAATGCTTTCGCCCTGAATGTCATTAGGTACAGAAATGCTTGCCGCATCTAAGAAAGTAGGCGCGAAATCTATGTTCTGTACCATCTCCGTGGTAATCGATTGAGGCTGAATATTTCTTGGCCATTGAACCAGGAGAGGTGTTTTAAACGACTCGTTATAAATAAACCGCTTATCAAACCAACCGTGCTCACCTAGGTAGAAACCCTGATCAGAAGTGTACACCACAATGGTGTTCTCATCCAAACCGCTTTCTTCCAGATAGTCGAGCAAACTACCAACGCTCTCGTCTACTCCTGCTACACACGCCAGATAGTCCTGCATATAGCGATTATATTTCCACCGCATTTTGTCTTCATTGGTCATGCTGGGATAACGCTGCTTTAGGTCTTCATTCATGTTATTGTACACACTATCCCAAGTAGCGCGTTGTTCCCCATCCATTCTATTCAGCACATTATGGTAGTGGCGATCCCAATATTCCCGATTGGCGGTAATTCCTAGCTCGTTCGCTAAATCAGGGTGGATCTTTGCATCGCCGGTCCAACTCATATGTTCTAA
>CAKZPJ010000159.1 GCA_937138955.1 uncultured Flammeovirgaceae bacterium
CCTCAAAATCCGTTGTTTTCGCATCAAATAATTAACTCAAACAGCTTCTAAGAAAAGACTACTCAAGACTTAGCCAGTGATTACAATTCTTTGATCCGAATATCCCTGTAATACACTTTTTGCCCCACTTGTTCTTCCTTCCAGGCACCGTGCAATTGCAAGCCTATAAATCCTGTATCGTGAAGGTCATCGGTGGTTTGTACTGCTTCAATATACGCAGCTAAGCGAAAATATACCATTTCTTATCTTTTTGGAGACTTTTCCTTCATTTCTAGCCAATCTAAAAGTAGCCTGAATTGCTTTTTGGTAAACTGATTGTAATACTCCGGGGACTGAAAATGCACTACTTCTTCAGCATGATAGAGCGAATATATTTTTTTAATGTTTTTCACAGCCTTCCTGATTTCGCCCAGGTCTGCGTCTTGGTCAAAACGGGGAGCAACTAATAAAATATCCCGGGGCGCTATGCTGGCAATAATTTCATCAAAGTCAACGGGCAGTCGGTTTTCGTGTCCAGCGAAAAAACCAAAACGGGGTTGCAAACCGTGCAAGTGCGAGTATTCGTGGATTCCAGGAAGCCCTTCCATCTGATATGTTGGGCGCAAAGGGGTAAATGCACCAAAGGCAGCAATACTTTTTATACGTGAGTCCAAAGCCGCAGCATAAATCCCCAGAGTACCACCAAGTGCAAAACCAGCAACATGAATGGCTTCAGGGTCAATAATATCTAATTGTTGACAGACAGAAACCGCGTCAGAAATATCCGAAACCATTTTTCCCATCTTTGACCAGTTAGGGTGGCGGTTGTAAAATTCTATTCCTTCCTGGATACGAGAGCCCATCCCTATCTGGTCAAATGCAAATACGGCCATTCCGCTGTCTACCACTTCCTCTATGGAAAAAGCACTAGTGAAAGGCCAGGTAGGGGTAAAACCTGAAGAAAAAGAATAGTCGTGCAGATACAGGAGCACAGGTACTTTTCCACCTTTCTCAATACTACTTTTAGGATAATACAAAAACCCATGTCCCATATCGCCTATTCCTGGTACAACTTTTCTACCCATTGTGGTGGTTTCTTCGGGTCTTTCTAACATTCGGTCTAGATAATGCCCTTCATTTTCCAGGTCTTCAAAAGCTTTGATGCGGGAGAACTTGGCATGAGGAGGGGCTTCACCTAAGCTCCATTGTATATTTTCAAGAATAGTTGTCGTTTTATTTTCCCAAGACTGGATCGTGCTGATCTTTTTTCCTTGCTCATCGACAACCAAGTCTTCCGTCGTCTTAACAGGATAGGTTAGAGGATCAACATCTTCGCCACTTCGGTACATCCAGTCTTGAAAAGAATAATGCCATAGTGTATTTTGGGGAGAGTGCCCATCCCGGCGTTTGAAGGCATAATCGAAGAAGTCCAAGTAATCTTCCACAATGAACGGTAATGTACTGTGTCCGCCGATCCTCATTTTGAGAGCCAGATGATCTTCAGCACCTAAAAATTGGTATACCTTCTGGGTAGCATGGTACATTTGCTCAGCTCCCCACGGGTTGCCATATGGTTCCGTAAAGGCCGTAGAGATCATCAGATGGCGAGGTGCTACCAAGGCCATCAAAGTATTTTGGTCTACGGGTAGTTTATACTCATTGCCAACAAAAAACCTTAGCCTGGGATGAAACCAAGCTGTAGTTTCCCCGGTCAGTACTTTGATAGTCTCTACGGAATATTCTTCCCTCGTATGCCTGAAGGAAAGTTCTCCTCCAGTGCCGGCACTGGAGGGAATACAGGCAGTGATACGTTCGTCGAAGGCAGCAGCCATCAGTGATTGCTTACCATTTCTGGAATGACCAGCGATACCAATTTTGTCTTTGTCGACTTCTTCCAGCGTGTACAAGTAATCAACAGCACGATGTGCCCCCCATGCCCGGCGCATCAACAAGCTGAAGTCATATTCAGGATAATAAAGTTCTGCCCAGGCATCGGCATCGTCATTTGAATCACTTCCTGCGTAAACACAAGCGATGTACCCTCTGCGCACCGCAATCTGTCCCCACTCAGCGTGGTTATGTTGGGTTAAGAAGACAGGGAAAGGCCCTTTACCAGTAGGTATCATTAGTTCTAACTCCAAACTAGCTTTCTTGTCGGGGCCAAAAAAAAGTTTAACGGTTCGCTCAATGATACCGTTTTTCAGTTCCTCCCGGAGAACCTTAGCCGTTAGGTTGTCAGGGGGTGGCGGCAAAGTACCGGTGAGCCAGTACTGTATTTCTTGCTTCAGATGGCTTCTTTGCTGCTCCCATTGTTCTATGGTTTTAACATCTGTTATTAAACTGCCGTGACCAATAACTAATGGGTCGGGAGGCATCCAATAGGAAGGCATTTTGCTAAAATCGGGTGGAAGCTCCCCCGTTCTTTGTAGCCAGCTCATCCAGTCAGGGTCAAGAGGTGAAACCCTGATAGCTCGGGGGTTATTATTTACACCATCGTCTTCTTCAAAAAAAGACAGCAGGCGCTCAAGGTACATCTTTCTTGTTACATCATCTTGACCGTAAGTATCTTGATACGACCCAATAACAATGGTCAGTAAAAAGAACCAACCTGTATAGTATTTCAATATTGACGAATTAGTTATTACAGATTGATAAGATCCTCATCTCATCGCTACAATTCCTTGATCCGAATATTTCGATAATACACTTTCTGTCCTACCTGCTCTTCCTTCCAGGCACCGTGTAGTTGCAGGGCAATAAACCCTGATTTATGCTGATCATCGGTAGTTTGTACGGCTTCCACACCGTTGACCCAGGTTTTAAAGCGGTTGCCTTCAGCATGAATTTTAAAGTGATTCCAGTCGCCGGGTTTGAAGGCGGCCTGGGCTTCGTTTTGATCTACCAGAGGGGTTAGCCATCCCCGCCCACCTTCTTCGTAGAAGCCGCCCGTCCAGGCCCGATCGGAAGGATCAATCTCGATCTGATAACCGTAAACCCGGCCCGCTTCCCAGTCGCGGGTGCCTTCTTCCAGTTTGCCGTTAATGTAGGAGGTGGTCGTATCTTGCTCGTAGGTAGCACTGCGAATCTGCACCCCCGAATTAATAGCCGAATCAATTTTGAAATCTATTTCAAGAATAAAATCGCCGTATTCGTTCTGCGTAGCTAAAAAGCAGTTGGGTAAGTCTTTTTCGGTCAACCCTACGATCATGCCATCTTCCACATAAAAATTGGCATCGCCCCCCAGCACCTCCCATCCGGTAAGGTCGTTCCCATTGAACAGGGACTGCCATTCGCCCGAAGATGTGGCAGTAGGTTCTTCAGTAGCAACTTCATCCGAATTATTAGGTGACGGGGCACACCCCCATAAGCACACTATAAAGACAATGATGATTCTAAATATCATATTACTCAATGTTAAGTTTAACTCAAACAGCTTCTAAGGTTTTAAAGTAGGTTATCGTCTAGCAGTAAATTAGACTGCTTTTGGTTCCCAACCTGGCTCATACTCCCGGCCCCAGATTTTCATGGCATCGCGATCGAACACTCTTCCAGTAGTGGTATCCACCTCCAGCGGTTTATTTGCCCGGTAGGCGATATTAATCAGATGGGTGAGGTGCTGACTGACTACTCCCTGATCAATAGGTTGATTAAGTTTTTCTTTTCCCCGGATGGTCTCAAAGAAATTGGTTACGTGCCGGGTAGACATATCGCCACCTCCACCGAGTGCCAAGCCAGATTCCTTGCCTTCAGCTTCCCCGCTTTGCAGTAGCTCGCCACTGCGATCAAAAACTTTGTAGCCATTACGGTCAATGAATACGGTACCATCCGTTCCGTAAATTATCGTTCCGCGTCCGTGGCCGTAGGTTTTGTAAGCATTGCGGCTTTTGCCGTCCCACTCAATCACCTTATTACCGGGGAAGATGAAAGTGGCATCAATGGTATCGTACATCGTCCAGCCATCATCTTTAAAGTGCCTTTTGGCTCCCTGCACCATCACGTGCTGCGGATGATCTACCTGCATAGCCCATCGAGCCACATCTAATTCGTGAGTGCCGTTGTTACCCGATTCTGCTGTTCCGTAATCCCAACCGTACCAGTGCCAGTTATAGTCCCAGGTGTTATGCTCGTAAGGCTTACGGGGGGCGGGTCCTTGAAATAATTCCCAGTCAAGCCCAACCGGAACCTCCGCTTTTTGGGGCACCACTACTTCGCCCCGGCCGCTGGAATAAAACGCCTTCGCCTTGTATACCTCGCCGATAAGACCATCGTGTATTTTCCCAACGACTTCAATGGATTCGGGGGACGAACGCTGTTGGGTACCCATCTGTATAACGCTACCGTAGTTTTTCTGATAATCTACCAGCATTTCGCTCTCGTGCGGATTATGGCTCACCGGTTTTTCCAGGTACATATCTTTCCCAGCTTCCATCGCCATAAATGCCATAGGAGCATGCCAGTGATCAGGGGTGGCGTTGAATATAGCATTCACTTCCTTATCAGCCAGCACTTTTCTGATGTCATTTTCAAGCTGGGGCTGATAATCCAGCTTTTCGCCAAACCTCTTTTGAGCCTTTTCTCTTTGGCTTACCATTACATCGCACAGATAGACCAGACGAACGTTGTTGTCTTTATGGGTAATAGGAGGCACATAACTGCCTAGCCTTCTTCCCAGCCCAGCAATGGCTACATTGATGCGATCGTTGGCGCCAATAATATTGCGATAATTCTTGGCCGAGAGTGAGTTTAAAGAACTACTCAGGGTAACCCCCATTGAACCTACTGCAGCTTTTTGTAAGAAATTTCGGCGAGATTGACTTTTCGTGCTCGTGTTTTTCATCGGTAATTTTCTAAATATTAGTTGTAATTGTATCAATAGAAAGCAGAAACTCATCGTTAATCTGATGTTCTGCCTTGATAATATCGGACATTTTTTTTACAATTTTGGGATGCTCGTCAGCAATATTTTCAGATTCTGAAGGATCTTCGGCCAGGTTATAAACCTCAAGCGAAGCCGTAGGATTATCTTCAAGTTGTTGTCGAATGCCTTTCCAATTACCCATTCTTACCGCCTGCTGCCCCCCGTAACTTCCGTACTCCCAGTAAAGAAAATCGTGGGTAGGCTGAGGCTGCTGCGTGAGTAGCGGCAAGAAAGAGATACCGTCGGTGGGGGACGGAGCATCTAGCCCAGCCAAGTCGCAAGCTGTCGGTAGAAAATCCCAGGCGGCGGTTATATGGTCTGTTGTTTGACCTGCCTCAATGGTCCCTGGCCACCAGGCGCCCCTCGGTACCC
>CAKZPJ010000160.1 GCA_937138955.1 uncultured Flammeovirgaceae bacterium
TGTTAGACTCACTTTTTGTTAAAGTAAGTGCCAGTAAGAATACGACCGAAAGTATCTATAACTATATTCCCGAAGAGGGTTTTCAACCACGTACTGATGAACGAAACCATGAAATATCAACTTATTTAATCAATCCTTCTATTTTCTATCACCACGTTTGGAATCAGCACGAAGTTGAAACGACATTGGGTTACTCTTTTCAGAAGGAAACCCGGCACCTCAAAACAATGAACTCTCATATATTGGAACCTTGGAAAGGAAGTCGTTCCGAAAGTCGTAATACCAGAGCTTACACAACACCTATTTGGGGTAACTTCTCCTATCAATTTGACCGAAGGTATCTCATCTTTCTTGGAGGGCGACTCGAGACCACTCCGTCGCTTTTTATTGATAAAAAAGTTTTTTCACCGACAGTGGCATTTGCTTGGAAACTGCATAATGAGTCTTTTGTACCCGACTGGATAAAGCAAAACGAAGTTACCTTTCGATCCAGCTACGGGAATATTGAGAACATTTTCGCCTCCTTTGATCTCACTAGGAATCAGGTGCTTACCTTTTCTGAAAGGAATAGACAATGGAATTTTGGATTGGATATAAGCTTACTCGATAAACACTTATCAGTTTCAGTAGATGCTTATCAAAAAAGCCTAAAAAATCTAGCTTCAGTCGGTCTTCCTTCTACCACTGGCTACAATGGCGCTTTTACAGAAAATTTGAAAGTCCAAAACCGAGGCTTTGAATTTACACTAGCGGGTTACCAAAACTTTGGAGATGTGCTATGGAATGCTAGATTAAATCTCTCCAGAAACGAAAATCAAGTAGTAAGCATACCTGACGATTTTAGGTGGCTTTCATCTTCAACTAGTTTACCATCAACTTCTTTTATAACCGACGAGGGTACTCCTGTTTGGTCATTTCGTGGATATGTTGACAATGGCTTATTCACGAGCGAGGATGAAGTGGAAAGTTCGGATCAGGTCAATGCAACTTTAGGTGGGCTAAAGTTCTTAGATGTAAGTGGCGGAAGAGAAGAACCTGATAATTTGATTAATTACTATGATGATATTGCTATTGGTCATGCCCAACCAGTCTGGCAAACATCTCTATACCAACATGCAGAATATCGCAGGTGGTTGTTAGAAGCTTTATTATATGCTAATATAGGTAATGAGACCCTCAATTATCAGAAATATATACAGCAGTCGGGTGCTCATAGCATCAATCAGTACAAAAAGATATTAAATCGCTGGTCGCCCGAACGCCCAGAAAGTACTATTCCCACCAGAACATCTGCATCCAATATATCTACATATGCTGTTGAGAATGCTTCTTTCTTACGGCTACGTTATATCACAGTAAGTTATCGTATCCCTTCAGAAAAAAGATGGAACACCAAGCTGTATGCTAGTGCCCAAAACCTTTTCACCTTTACATCCTACGAAGGATATGACCCAGAAGTGAGCAATTTTGGCCAGCGTGCAAATGCTCTAGGTGTAGATTTTGATAGCTATCCCCGAGCGAGAACATTCCTCCTTGGCTGTCAACTGACTTTCTAACCACGGCTAATCGGCTAATCGGCTAATCGGCTAATCGGCTAATCGGCTAATCAATCAAGACCCTGCCTTCCGGAAATACACATCATTGCTGATCGACTCCAACTCTACTTTACTTCCGCCTCCGGCAACGGTCGCTTCAATCTCCCAGCCAACCGGGCTACGCCTATTTTCCCGCTTATCTGACTCATTTATTGCCAAATCCAGATTGGTATAAACTTCTCCGGTAATTGATTTCATCGATACGGTTGCTCCTTGCTGAGCAGGCCATTCGGTATCAACGAATCCGCTGAGCGACTTCGCGTACACCGGAGCTGTCACCCCAGTTATAGTAATATCACCACCAAGAGTTTCTATACGAAGAGATGCCTTTTTAGGAAGATAAATATCATAGGCGATTAAGCTGCATAAGCTATTTTTTTCCATCTGGTAATTACTACCCTCACAATCACCTCGATAATAGTCTTGGGGATTATCCAAATCAGAAGTTACCTGGATACTATTATCAGTTGTGGTAGATATTAGACTCCAGGCATTATTTAGCTCGTCATTATTGATAGAGATACTTATTCGTAGGGAGACTTCCGGTTTGTCCCAAGTTTTGATCTGAATATCATGAGCGTACTTCAAATCCAGTTGAACCTCCTGACCGACCTGCCAGGCAATCGTTTTTTCCTCCAGGCGTTGCGCCTGAGCAATCTGGTAAGCAAAAAGCGATAAAATAATCAACGATATTTTCATGATGGCCGCTTTGGTTTATTCACTTTTTCGTAAATAGATATTACCACTTACCGTTTTCACCTGCATATCTACGCCACCGTTGTTGATGGTACCTTCAATAGGTCGTCCCATACTCATCCGAACTAATCCAACTTCACCTTCTTGCTCTTGGTCTAAGGCGATATCAAAGTTAGTATACACTTCGCCACTGACTGAGCCTAGATTCAGGTTAGCGGCAGTCTGGCTGGGCAGCGTGATATCTACATCGCCACTTACAATAGTGATTGAGGTAGGTTTTTGCTGATTGACTGTACTGAACATCACATCAATATCACCACTCACACTGTTGGCTACTATAGGTCCACTAACATCTTCCATTACTACATCCGAATTTGTCGTCTTAATTTCAATCTCACCTGATAGGTTTTTTATCTCAATATCCCCCCCCGCGTAGTTCACCTCTTCTATAACCACAGTGGTGCTTTTGGGTATTTTAAAATTGTAGTCCACATCATTCCGCCCTACTTTCAGTATGGTTACTTGGTCGTTCTCTTCATTTATTGACAAGCCAATACCAGAATTATCGGTACCCCCACTGTACAGCGGACGAAGGCCATCCGCTCGCTTGGGAGGTGCTTCATAGCCAGATGCATTAATGATGAGTTCATTACCATTGTGGCCCTCAATGCTGACTTCGGTATTGTGAAGGACTAAGCGAATGGTGTTAGCCGACATTGCCGACCTATATTCTTGAGCGTAGGCCAGCGAACTGCCCCATAAAAGCGTGACAAATACTACTAATGGTTTCATAATTTTTAACTGTTAAAATATTGGGTTACTGTTTTTATAATGATTAGTGACTAATGACTAATGCTTGTTGGATGAGAACACCTAAAACCTCCTGACCCGTAGTCAGGTAATCCTAATTAATGACTAATACTTGTTGGATGAGAATTCATTAAAGCATTAATTGATTAATGCCAAATTCTGCTTGTTGCCTAACAACTTCTTCGAGCTGTTCCTGCTGTACCAGCCGCTGTAGCTCGGGTACCGCTTCTTTTTCACCCCAAGTAACCAATTGGTTAATAATTGCAATCTGAACCATCGGATGGTCTTGCTCACTTAATGTCTGGGCCAAAGCCGTGCGTACGGTAGCTTGGTTGGCATGAGTTTTCAGCGCTTCAATAGCAGCTAAGCGGACATTTATGTTGGGATCGGTACTCACTGTAAACAGCAGTGCTTCACTCACCGCTTGGTTGTCTCTAGGTGATGATTGAATGACCTGGATGCGCTCACTGGCTGAAGCACGCTGGAGTTGGTTCAGCAGCATCGTCTGCCGCATATCTTGAAAATCTTCCCGTAGGGCTACAACTTCATCCGATGTTTTCTCTTGCCCGTACCAAATACCCCCTAAAAACCCGATCAAAACCAAAGCAACGCTAGCGGCAACACGCCCGCCCCATAGTTTAAGATGATGGTTCCGGGTTTCAGAAACTTTTTCTTCAGCATCAATTTTTTGAAACAACTGATCGTAGCCTAGTAAATTGGTATGATCTTCAACCCTGAATTCGGCAAATCCTAAAAACTGATTACGGTCTGCTGCCAACTCAGGTAACACATCTCCTTGCGAAAAGTACGCATGTAATTGCTTCTCCTCTACTAGCGTGGTTTCACCTTCGTAGTATCTCTCTAATAGTTTCTTTATTTCATTAGCTTCCATAAGCATTAACTTTAGTGTACATTTCCCGCACACTGCGGCGGGCTCGGGAGAGCGTGACTCGAATATTATTGATTGATAAGCCAGTCACTTGCTCAATTTCTTCGTAAGAATACTCTTCTACATCCCGCAGATGAATTACCAACCGCTGCTGTTCAGGCAGTTGTCCGATGAGCTCTCGGAGAATTCCTGCAGTATTAGCCAGTTCGGTTTTCCGATACGGAGTAGAATTATCAGTGGTGACAGTAGTTCCTGTAAGTGGTATTACCTTCTTACGGTAACTGGATTTTAACTTGTCAAGACACAAATTTTTAGTTACCACCATAGCCAAAGCTTCAATACTTTTGTAGCTGGTTAGGTTATTCCGGTTAAGCCAAAGTTTAAGCAGTGCTTCCTGCACAGTATCTTCCGCCTCCTCATCATCGTGAAGCATGGTTTTGGCAAACCGGTAAAGTTTGGCTTGTACCGGAAAGACATTACTCTTGAAGGTTTTAACATTCATTACACTCCGAAGACGACTAGTTACTGAATCCATTACAAGAATTTTCTAATTTTTTTAATCCCTGAAAATCTGGCAATTTCTTCGCTTTTTCTATCTGTGTAATAATGCTGGAAAATCTGTTTCTCTACGGTAACACAACATTCTATATTTAGATATAGCAAAAAACTCAAACTGAAGGAACAAAATGGTAGGTAAGATTCGGAATGATAATACATTCTCTTCATATGTTTTTCATTTCTTTGCCAGAAGAAAGTGGCTTATAATTGCATTGATTGGCGGTTTAGGACTAAGTTCGTGCCGAAGCACGTCGATGCCTTGTCCGAAAATATCAGCTAAACAAGAGCAGAAAGGCATATTTTCTGGCCAAGGAAATCAAGTAAAATACGATAATAAGGGTCGTATAAAGAAGTAAGTCACTAAAGTTTATATACCAGCGTTAAGTACTGTATGCTAGGGAATTATCACAAAAGCTCGGTAGTCTATCTCTTTTGCCTTATCGGGTTGATACTGGTACTGGGGCTAGGGTCTGCCTCTATTTCCCTGGCGCAGAGCG
>CAKZPJ010000161.1 GCA_937138955.1 uncultured Flammeovirgaceae bacterium
AACTGGGTTTCTCTGCGTGCTCGCTGGAAACCTATTCGGGTTTATGCTTCTTATCAAGCTGGCTCTAGACTCTACAGTGGTTATGAAAGTCTTCGGTGGGATAACAACAATCAATGGTTGGGTAGAATTGAGTATGCCAAGGAATGGAAAAAGTATCGAGTAGGAGTAGGTGCTGAAGCCCTACATTACGAATACGCCAATAGTACAGTGGATACAGTTGGACAGGAAGCTACGGATATTGCTTCTTCTTTTCCTCTGTCAGGTCAGCGGTATAGTGCAAATGTATCGCAACAACTATCTTTCTCTAAAGAGCGCTTGATTCTAACGTTAGCTAACCGCGCAGATTACTACGCTAATCTCGAGCAGCTATTGCTCAACAGTCAATTTGGCATATTATTTACACTTTTTCCTGCGCATAAGATCAGCGCAGCCGTAGCCTTGAGTGAGCGTCCCCCCGGTATATTTGACTATGCTCTTACAAATACTGAAGACCTTATTCTTCCGTTTCAAAGAACACTGGCCTACGAAGCAAAGTACCATTATCAAATCTCTAAAAATATACGGGCTGATCTTACTTATTTCCAGCATCAACCCCAAGAAGAAGAAGAGGGTATGCAAACCGCAAACCGCTCTGGTGTAGGTGGTAAAGTTGATTGGCAAATTAATCGCCTACTTCTATCAGGGAATGTTACGTACATGCAGTTTCAAGAACTGGATAATACTATTCTCGGTAGCCCACTTCCTCAGTTATTTGGCAGCCTTACCGGAAGGTATTCAGCCTTTTTTGATAAGCTACAAGCCTTTGTCACCGCAAATTATTATTCTCAACACTTTTACACTAATGGCAACAGAGCGCTGTTAATTCCTGCTCGCCTTAATCTTAGTAGCAGATTGTCCTATCAGGTTTGGGATGAGCACTCATTGTTTATCAGTGGGCAAAATCTACTAAACAATGGAAAAATAGAGTATCCTTTTAGTGACCAAACTCAGGGAATGTATTGGCTAGGTATAAATCTGAGGTTTTGATGAATAGTTTGCCATACCATATTATTCATTCGGCAGGTCAACCGTTTCAGCAGTTAGCATCTGTGCAGCTGAGTAGTTCCATAAAAGTCGGTAGAGTGGTAGCGATAGTTTTAACTATTCTTATTAG
The DNA here is from genome assembly GCA_937138955.1 of uncultured Flammeovirgaceae bacterium. Lineage (GTDB taxonomy): Bacteria > Bacteroidota > Bacteroidia > Cytophagales > Cyclobacteriaceae > Tunicatimonas. Next base: position 1,154 of record CAKZPJ010000161.1, read on the forward strand.
TTGTCAATTTATTGGATCCGCTCAAAATACTTTTTCACCTAATCTGCCAACTGTCAATCATACTGCTGATCGTGACCAATTACAGAAAGCTCTTCAAGCAGCTGAGCAAAATCTGTATGAGGCTCGAACTAATAATGCTACTAACCAAGAAGGTGAATTACTTCGCAAAATTGGGCTCATACATCAGAAGCTAGAAAATGATGATGAAGCACTGAAATACCTACTTTGGGCGATTATTACTTTTGAGAAAGCTTCTGCTCAAAATAAGATACTATTGATAAAGCATGACTTGGGTAAGTATTATTTTAGTAAGAAAGCGTATCAGAAAAGTATTCAGTACTATCAAGCCTATTTGAAAGGCAAGGAAAGGCTAGAGGAGGATGTGCCGGATCGGCTTCCGATCTTGCAGAAGATGGCACGCAGCCATTATGAGCTGGAAGAATATGATGAAGCTAAGTCTGTATACCAGCAAATAGCGAAGCGACATAAAGCTCGCAGCGATATAAAATCAACCGCAGTAGCTTACGAAGCAATAGCTGATATCAACAAACAGGTTAATGATATACCCAATGCTATAAAATACTTAGAGCAGGTTGAAAAATTTAGCCGACAAACTAAAGATACTGTAAAGCTATTGCACACCTTAAATAACTTGGGGTTTTTACATAAACGAAATAAAAATCTTAAAGCAGCCATTGACTACTTTCAACAGGCGTTAGAAATACCCATCAGTGAGTCAGAAAACCAAGATATGCAGGTTTCTATGCTAACTAACCTAGGAGTTGCCTATACTAATTTAGGGTTTTTCTCCAAGGCAAAAACGTTCTACAGCGATGCTCTGGCGATAGAACACAAATCAGGAGATTTAGTAGGGCAAGCTCAACAGCTTAATTATCTGGCATCAAATGCTTATATGAGTCAGAATAACGCTCAAGCACTGAAATTAGCAGAACAGTCTATCACATTGGGAATAAGAAAAAACGCTTATCCAGAGTTAGCGGAGAGCTACAACCTAATGGCGTTGGTGTACAAAAGTGATAAGAACGAGGAGAAAACTGAGATTTACCAACAAAGTTTTGCTGACATAAGAGGTAGGATTCGGTCTCAGAAGAAAAAGGAAAAGCAAAAAGTACTTGCTCTTCAAGAAAAAGTTGATGCGCAGGAAGAAAAGTTTAAATCTGCAATTATAGAGCAAGAACAAATAGTCTTAGACCGGGAGCGGCAGGAAACTGCTATCAGTTTAAAGGAAAAAGAATTAGCCTTGCTAAAGAAAACTCAAGCACTTCAAAAAGCCGAACTTCTTAATCAGCAATTAGCCAATGAACAAGCCGCCCAGCAGTTGACACTTGCTCAGCAGGAACTACTTGCTGAAAAGCAAAAACGAGAGCTATCAGAACTACAACGTATACAGGAAAGGCAGGCTCTACAGCTTGAACAAAATTTCTTAGAGCAAGAAAAACAAGAAAAGGCAATTGCCCTGCTCGAAGCGCAGAAAAAGCTTCAACGGCAAAGGTTACAACAGGAAGCTACTTTGCGAAAATACGGTTACGGCATCATTTCATCATTTCTAGTTATTATGGGAGTGGTATCGTATAGTTTTGTTCAAAAGCGAAAAGATCATCGCAAGCTACAAACGCAACAAGCTAAAATTAAAGAGCAAAATGAACATCTAAGGGCTAGTGAGCAAATGCTGATCAAAAGTGTAGATGAGTTAGAATCAACCCAGGAAGCATTGCAAAAGCAAAAGAAGAGACTAGAAATAGAAAACTATAAAACACAAGAAAGCCTTCAATACGCTAAGCGCATCCAGTTTTCTATACTGCCTAGCGAGCGGGAGGGTCAAGAGATCTTTCCGGAAAGCTTCGTAATATTTCGACCTAAAGATGTGGTTTCGGGCGATTTTTATTGGATCTCCGAAGACCGAAATATAAGGGTTGTCTCAGTGGTAGATTGTACCGGACACATCATCATGCCCGGCATCGTCAATACACACACCCATCTTTCGATGACACTGGTACGTGGGCTGGCAGACGACCTGCGGTTGGATGTCTGGTTAATGGGCTATATCATGCCAACAGAGCGCATGTTCGTCGATGAAAACTTCGTGTATCTGGGTGCCAAAATTGCTATGGCAGAGTTAATCCGCGGTGGCACAACCACCTTCGCTGATATGTATTATTTTGAAGAAGAAGTGGCAAAAGGCTGTCAGGTGCTCTATCTGGAAACACCCACCAATCCAACCTTGAAAATCGTTGATATCAAGCGGTTAGCAGCTTCCGGAAGGGCGGTCGGAGCAGTCGTGGTGGTGGACAATACTTTCGCAACTCCGATCAATACCAAACCGCTCACCCTGGGCTGTGATCTGGTTCTGCACAGCGCCACAAAATTTATCGGCGGCCATGCTGATGCTTTGGGCGGAGTCGTCTGTGGAAAGAAG
>CAKZPJ010000162.1 GCA_937138955.1 uncultured Flammeovirgaceae bacterium
TCAGATTTCGAAAATCTTGCTGATAGCTCATATTAGTTTTCTCAGTAACCAACCGCCGATTGTCCAGAATTTTCTTAATCGAGAGTAAAATCTGATTAGGATTAAGCGGCTTAATCAGATAATCACTGATTTTTGCTCCAATGGCCTGCTCCATAATCATTTCCTCCTCACTCTTCGTGATCATCACTACCGGAATATTGGGTTTGGAAGATTTAATGTAGTCCAGCGTTTCCAGCCCAGTCATACCCGGCATGTTCTCGTCTAAGAAAATAAGATCAAACGGTTGGTTCTCTACTTGCTCAATAGCATCGGCTCCGCTATTTACAGTCACCATTTCGTAACCCTTCTTTTCCAAAAAGAGTGTATGGGGTTTGAGAAGGTCTATTTCGTCGTCGGCCCAAAGAATTTTATATTTCTGCATAAGTGGTTCAGGTTGAAAAACTAATTGATTGTGAGGGGGTTATTCAAGTAGTGTTATGGTGTTATAGTTCTGAATTTGATCTCAACTAAGTATTACATTTAAATTCAGAATTCAGAATTCAAAACCGAAAACTATAACACTACGCACCGTAACACCATAACACTGTTTATTTAAATTAACTAACGTTGAATAAGAGAAAAGTTTTCAACGACCCGGTCTACGGGTTTATTAATATTCCTAGTGAACTCATTTTTGACATTATTGAGCATCCTTATGTGCAGCGGTTGCGACGTATTCGGCAGATGGGTTTAGCCCATTTGGTGTACCCTGGCGCGCTCCACACTCGCTTTAACCACGCTTTAGGTGCTATGCACTTGATGCAAAACACCATTGATAGCCTTCGCAACAAGGGGCAGAAAATTTCGAATAATGAGTGTGAGGCTCTATTGATTGCCATTCTGTTGCACGATGTAGGTCATGCTCCGTTCTCTCATGCTCTAGAATATTCCCTCTTAGATGTGAGTCACGAAGAAATGTCGCGGCTCATTATGAAACGTTTGGCGCAAGAGCTGGGAGGTAACTTACCGTTAGCCTACCGGATTTTTACTAACCAGTACGAACGAAAGTTTTTTCACCAGCTAGTGGCCAGTCAATTAGATATTGATCGATTAGATTATCTCAAGCGAGACTGTTTTTATACCGGAGTATCGGAAGGGGAAATTGGGGCTGATCGGATCATTAAAATGCTGGACGTTCGGAACGATGAGGTGGTGGTAGAAGAAAAAGGAATTTACAGTATCGAGAATTTTTTGCACGCCCGCCGACTGATGTATTGGCAGGTATACTTGCACAAGACCAGTGTGAGTGCCGAAAAAATGATGGTAGCGATTATTCAGCGAGCCCAACACCTGATAACTACCGGAGTCGATGTGCCTGCCTCATCCTGCTTGGCTTTGTTCCTAAAACAACGCTTATCGCTATCTGATATTGAGCAAAACGAGCAGTATCTGGAGTACTACAATGAGCTAGATGATATTGATATTTGGTGCGCTATTAAAAGCTGGCAACACCACCCAGACCGAGCGCTTTCTACCTTAAGCCGAATGCTACTTCAACGAAAACTATTCAGAATTAAGCTCTTTAATCATCCCCTGCCTGCCGAAACAATTAACCGCTTACAGCAGCAAGTTCAGCAGGAAATGCAATTAAATCAAGATGAAGTAGACTACTTCTTATACTACGGCGAAGTTAGCAATGCTGCCTATGCCGCCGGGGATCAAAAAATCAATATTCTGACCAAAGAGGGCAAGATTTTTGACGTAGTAGAAGCATCCGATTTACCTTATGTGAAGGCGATGAGCCGGATCGTAAAAAAGTATTATGTTTGCTGGCCAAAGAACTTGGCACTTCAAACAGAAGCAGTCTGAATTGCTAACCTAACGTTTACCTTTTCATGATAGAGTTCAGTGCTACGTACATTGCTCAGTTACTAAACGGAGAAGTTCAGGGCGATGGCACTACTAAAATCAGTAAACTAGGAAAGATTGACGATGCCGAGCCAGGTGCTTTAGCCTTTCTTTCTAATCCTAAGTACGAACCTTCACTTTATAGTACTGCTGCCAGTGCGGTACTCGTTGATAAACAATTTCAACCCCGCCAAACCGTAGAAGCTACGCTTATTCGAGTAGAAGATCCGTATTCTGGGTTTACCACCCTGCTAGAAGAATATCATAAACTACTCAACCATAATAAAGTAGGCACCGAAGAACCCGCTTTCGTTCACGAGAGCAGCCAACTGGGTGAAAACTTATACCGAGGAGCCTTTTCTTATATCGGTGCCAATTGTAAAATTGGAAATAACGCTAAAATTTACCCTCAGGCCTACGTTGGCGATAATGTGGTAATCGGCGATCATACCATTATTCATAGTGGAGTAAAGGTTTATGCTGGTAGTATTATCGGTTCGCATTGCGTAATCCATTCGGGCACCGTGATTGGCAGCGATGGTTTTGGCTTTGCCCCGCAGCCCGATGGTAGTTACAAAACAATTCCTCAGCTCGGTAATGTAGTGATTGGTCACCATGTAAACATTGGAGCCAATACCACTATTGATTGTGCTACTTTAGGTTCTACTACTATTCGCGATGGAGTGAAATTGGATAACCTCATTCAGATCGCTCACAATGTAGAAATTGGCGAAAATACCGTAATCGCGGCACAAACCGGAGTCTCAGGATCAGCCAAGATTGGCAAAAACTGCATTCTGGCCGGACAAGTAGGCGTTGTTGGGCATCTTACGATTGATGATCGGGTGACGGTAGGAGCCCAAGCCGGCGTGGGGAAATCGCTGAAGGCCGACCAAATAGTGTTAGGTAGCCCTGCTTTCGACCGAAAGAAATACCTCCGAGCGTACGCTGCTTTCCGAAGCTTACCCGATCTAGTCGGGCGACTCAACGAACTTGAAAAAAAATACTAACTTTGCCGCTTAATTGAGTCAAAATACATGATGAACATTAGGCAACATACTATACAAAAGTCGGTCACCGTCTCGGGAGTCGGGTTACACACGGGAGTCCCGGCTAATATGACCTTCTTACCCGCCAAACCCAACCACGGAATTAAATTTCAGCGCACTGACCTGGAAGGTGAGCCTACCGTAGATGCTGATGTAGATAACGTAGTAGATCTTTCTCGGGGTACTACGATTGAGGAAAGTGGCGCCCGAATCAATACCGTTGAGCACACCTTGGCGGCACTAGTGGGTATGGAAATTGACAATGTACTCATCCAACTCGACGGTCCCGAACCGCCTATTATGGATGGCAGTGCTAAGCCTTACATTGATGCTTTAGTGGAAGCTGGTACTGAAGAGCAGAGTGCTTTACGCAACTTCTTTGAAGTAAAGGAAAGTATTCATTATCAAGATTCCTCCCGCAATGTAGAAATTGCTGCCCTTCCGCTAGATGACTACCGAGTTACGGTAATGGTTGACTATAATTCGCCGGTACTGGGCAGTCAGCACGCTACCCTCAATGATATCAAAGATTTCTCTAAAGATATTGCGGCCTGTCGCACTTTCTGCTTTCTGCATGAGTTAGAAATGCTACATAAGAATAATCTAATTCGGGGAGGAGACCTCAATAATGCCATTGTCGTGGTTGATAAGAAGGTAGGTGAAGAAGAGTTGTCCTACTTAGCTGATTTATTCAATAAACCTAAGGTGGAAGTTCGGAGCGAAGGCATTCTGAATAATGTAGAGCTTCGCTACAAGAATGAACCGGCTCGACACAAGCTATTGGATATGGTAGGAGACTTAGCGTTGGTAGGCCGACCGATTAAAGCGCAGATTTTAGCGGCACGCCCTGGTCACGCTGCTAATGTAGCCTTTGCAAAGAAGTTGAAAAAAGCCATGAAAGCAGATGGTGATAACAACTTACTCCAGTATGACTCTCAGTTTCCGCCTGTATTAGATATCAATCAGATCAGCCAGATGCTACCGCATCGGTATCCGTTTTTGATGATTGATAAAATCTATTATCTGGACGATACTACCGTATGTGGTATGAAGAATGTTACGATGAACGAGCCATTCTTTGAGGGCCACTTTCCCGGTAACCCAGTGATGCCCGGGGTGTTACAAGTAGAAGCAATGGTGCAAACCGGAGGCATCTTGGTGTTAAACACTGTCCCTGATCCCGAAAATTACTGGACATATTTTCTAGCTATTGAACATTGTCGTTTTAGAAAAATGGTTTTACCCGGTGATACCCTCACCATAAAATGTGAACTCCTGGCTCCCATTAAGCGAGGCATTGCCAAGATGCGCGGACAAGCCTACGTAGGCAAATCGCTAGTTTGTGAAGCTACCATGTCGGCCAGTATTGTTCGGAAAGACTCATGAACCAACCGTTAGCATACATCCACCCTGAAGCCAAAATTGCGAACAACGTAGTTATTGAGCCGTTTAGTACAATCCACAAAAATGTGGTTATCAAAGAGGGTACCTGGATCGGCCCCAACGTAACTATTATGGAGGGTGCTCGTATTGGTCGCAACTGTAAAATATTTCCAGGAGCAGTAATATCAGCAGTACCCCAGGATTTGAAGTTTGCCGGAGAAGATACTACCGCTGAAATTGGTGATAACACAGTAATTCGCGAATGTGTCACAATTAACCGAGGCACAGTAGATCGTCACAAAACATCCATTGGCGACAATGCACTATTAATGGCCTACGTTCATATTGCGCATGACTGTGCAATTGGCAATAGCTGTATTCTAGCTAATGCAGTTCAGGTAGCCGGACACGTAACCATAGGCGAATACGCGATTGTCGCTGGAATGAGTGCGGTACATCAATTTGCTAAGATCGGTGCTCACGCTATGATCTCGGGCGGTTCTTTGGTACGGAAAGATGTTCCTCCGTTTGTGCGGGCAGCTCGCGAACCATTGGGCTACAGTGGAATTAATTCTATTGGGTTACGCCGTCGGGGTTTTTCGAACGAAAAAATCAACGAAATTCAGGAAGTCTACCGAATGATCTATTTGAGTGGTATGAATAACTCAGCTGCTCTTGATCAAATCGAGATCACAATGAATCCTTCGCGTGAGCGAGACGAAATCCTTCGCTTCATGCATAGTTCCGAACGAGGTATTATGAAAGGGTTTGATCAGTAAGCCACCTTCATCCGTGCGCGTTGAAATTGAACAAATAGGCAAAAAGTTTCAGCGTGGTCAGCAGTCCGGTAATCGCGGACTCGGTGAGTGGATTTTTCGGGATATTAACCTCACACTTGAGCAACAGCAGTCGTACGCTGTTATCGGCCCGAATGGTAGCGGAAAATCTACATTATTACTTATTCTAGCCGGTTT
>CAKZPJ010000163.1 GCA_937138955.1 uncultured Flammeovirgaceae bacterium
TTGCTTCGCAGCGGGTTTGGAAATCTGATAATCGGGGCGATGAGTGGCAGGCCATTTCCAGTGACCTGACGAAAAATCAGGATCGGTTTACGCTGCCCATAATGGGACGAGTACAAAGCTGGGACGGGGCCTGGGATGTAGGTGCCATGTCTAACTACAATACGATTACTTCCCTAGCGGAGTCGCCCCAACAGGGAGGGCTACTCTACGCCGGCACCGACGATGGAATTGTACAGGTAACTGAAGACGGCGGAAATAACTGGCGAAAGATTGATGTAGGTAGTATGCCCGGTGTTCCGGCTACTGCTTTCGTAAATGACGTTAAAGCTGATTTACACGATGCTAACACCGTGTACGTAGTGCTGGATAATCACAAGTACGGTGACTTTCAACCCTACTTGGTGAAGAGTACTGACCGGGGACGCACCTGGCAGTCAATGGCAAATAATCTACCTGACCGAACTTTAGTTTGGCGCATTGTGCAGGATCACATGAAACCCGAACTGATGTTCTTAGCCACTGAATTTGGTATTTACTTCACCAACGATGCTGGAAACCAATGGACTGAACTAACTGGTGGGCTACCCACTATTTCCTTCCGTGATCTGGCTATTCAGAAGCGAGAAGATGACTTGGTAGCAGCTTCCTTCGGACGAGGTATTTACATCTTGGACGACTATAGCACGCTACGAGGAGTATCAGAAGAACAATTGGTAGCTGAGGCTATGCTGTTTGAACCTCAAGATGCCGATTGGTACGTGCCTCGTTCTCACCTGAGTTTCGACGATGAAAAAGGTTCGCAGGGTGCATCGCACTTCGTAGCACCCAATCCACCGTTTGGAGCGGTACTGACTTACTACCTTAAAGATGGACTATTAACCATAGAAGATCAGCGCATGAAGCAGGAGAAAGCGTACAATGCTCAAAACCAAAGTGTGCCTTTTCCTGGTTGGGAGGAATTAGCTGCTGAGACAAATCAGACGAAGCCGAAGATCTGGCTGGCGATTGAAGATAGTGAAGGTAACGCCATTCGCCGAATAGACGGCCCTACTGAAAGCGGCTTCCATCGGGTAGCCTGGGATTTACGTTATCCATCCCCCTACCCTATTCATTTGGAACAGCAGTCCGGTGGTGACGAAGAGCCACCGCAAGGCTTAATGGTAGCTCCTGGCACCTACACCGCCACGCTATATAAACAAGTAGATGGTGAGACCACCGAACTATCGGAGCCAGTTAGTTTTGAAGTAGTTCCCTTGCGCGAAGGGGCATTAAAAGGAGCTACCGCCCAAGAAACTGCTCAGTTCTGGCGATCTTACGAAGATGCTTTGCGCTCGGCTACGGCCCTGGAAGTTTCCCTAAATAATGCGCTAACCAAAGCCGACCGAATGCACACGGCTCTAGCGCAAGCTCCGGTAGTTCCCGGTTCGTTGGATCAACAGCTATACGAGGTAAATCGAAACTTGCTGGATCTGGAAGAAGCATTGAGCGGCAACCCGGCTAAATTAGCGGTAGGCGAAAAGACTAGCCCAACCGTAGGTCAGCGGCTGATGTCCCTGGAAATTGGCATTGGCCATTCTACTTACGGCCCTACCGAAACCCATAAGAAAACGTTAGCTATTGTGAAGAATCAGGTGCAGGAGATTCATACCGAACTGGAATCTACCCAGAACGAAATGTCTCAGATAGCCAAAGCCCTACTAGAAGCCGGTGCCCCCTGGGTAGAAGGCGAACCCGTTCCACCCATTGGCCCGAATGAGTAAGTTGAAGGTCAAGTTATCCCCGGATGAACGATAGTGAATTCCGGGGTCTTCTACTTACTAACAGTGATATGTTCTTGATCTGTATTATATAGGTTTGCTAAAAATGAAAGAGGAGCTATCGTAGGTGGTGGAAAAAGATTGACCGTTTATTATTCTATGTTTTCATTCATTTCATTATCGGAGGAGTTTTTTACGGGTATTGGTTAGATACTCTTTCTCAAATATACACGGTTGGTGTTTTGCACGATTGGTACAAACCTCTAAAAGGAGGCTATTCGGTGAATTTTAAGTATACATTTCGAGGAGTAAAGTATGAAAGTATCTCAAAACCGGGCGAATATTTAGATCAATTAAGAGAAGGTGATAGATATCTCGTCTCTATTCCTGAAGATCATCCCAAGTCGGGTAAATTACTTTATGATAAGCCTGTCCCTGATAGTGTAGTCGCACCAGAAAATGGATGGGATGAATTACCAGAATTTGCTCGGTAAAGGCTGTCTTAAAGTTTAAAGTATTTGAGCTTGAGCGTGATAATTTTGAGATTTAATAGGTATACCTCAAAAACTACTATCAGCTTGCTATTCACCTCAGACATTGAGCTGATATATACGAAGCATCAGAGCTAGCTTTTGGCACGAAAGCATATCGTTACTCAATATCCCAAACACAAATTTTTTCGTGTATTCAAATAAATTAATACGTAAATCATGAATCTACTTGAGTTTCCGGCTGATATCGTGACATTGATTGAACAGAGCAAGGTGGGAGTTATCAAGGCCGATGTGCTGGCTTTTCAAAAGCAAACTCGCTTAACCAACGAGCAGTTAGCCCGTTTCCTGCATATTAACGTGCGTATCTGGCAAGGGTATGCACCAGAGGATATATTGAAACCTGCTGTTTCCGAACGAGTGTTAGCTGTCGCCCAACTTTTTGCCAAAGGGATTGAATTCATAGGTGCCGAAAAGTTTCTTCGCTGGATGCGACGCCCCAACCGGGCTTTAGGAGATAAAGTCCCAATGGAGCTTCTCGATACCCAATTCGGTATTCAATTACTAGCGGACGAATTAGGGCGCATTGAGCACGGAGTGTTAGCGTGAACACACCCAGCCAAGTTCACCGGATCACGCGATCTAAATACGCGAACGATTTGCGAGGCTACGGAGCCTTCCTTCACGGCGGGCGGTGGAATAGTAAAGGTCAATACTTACTTTATACCGCCAGTAGCCGAGCCTTGGCAGCAATGGAACTGGCTGTACACCTGGAGCCGGATGAATTACCCGATGATTTAGTTATGGTCACGATCAATCTGCCTCCCTCCACTACAGTAGTTCCGGTTCGTTCCTTGCCTTCGGGTTGGGATCGACGCCCCCCAGCCCGTACATCTCAGATTATTGGTGATAAATTCCTCAGTAGTAACCAGAGTTTAATCTTGGCAGTGCCGTCCGTAGTGATTAAGGATGATCAGAATTACCGGATAAACCCAGTTCACCCATCCTTCGCGGAAGTCAGCATCGACAATATTGCACCCTTTCAGTATGACGCTCGTCTGCCTTGATCCAGCGGGGGATAAAATGGGAGTGCATAAGTATTTAATGGACTTATGTTAAAAAGTCACTGTCAACCCGCCATTTACTTCCAGGACTGAGCCAGTCATATAGGATGCGTCGGGGCTGGCCAGGAACCAAACGACACCAGCCACTTCTTCTGGCTTGCCCGCTCGTTTTAGTGGCAGATGATCGTTCTTAATGTAGTTATTCTGAAACCATTCGGTCTCAATTTCATTTTTTCCGTCTTTCTTCACCGACATGGGCGTGTTGATAAAACCAGGGGCAATGGCGTTAGTTAGTATGTTTCTGGGTGCCAATTCTACTGCTAAGGCACGGGTAAGTTGAGTGAGAGCCGCTTTCGCCATTCCGTAGGCGGAGCTACCGTAAGCCACCCGGTCGTGGTGAATAGAGGTGATGTTAATGATTCGGCCTCCATCTTCCAGCAGAGGAATGAGTGCCCGGCAAACTTTCACCGTTCCGTATAGCATCACCTGGAGTAGATGATCCCATTTTTCAAAATCAGAGTCAACAAAGGGTATGCTTCGGGAGATGCCCGCGCAGTTGATGAGCGTATGAAATTCTGCAAACTTTTCTTGAGTCTGCTTCTTCAGATTTTTTATCTGGTCGTCGGAGGTAACATCTACTTCTACAGCAACATGGCCGTCACCTTCCAGACTATTCACTACCTGCTGAGTAGCAGTTTTTTCAGGAGCACCGATCATCACCTGCCAGCCTTCCCGAGCAAAGCGCTCTGCCGTAGCTTTGCCAATACCGGACGAACCGCCAATGATGATTACTTTTTTTCTCATGGTTTGAAAGGGCTTTGTTGCAACGAGTTTCTCTTTTCTAGCTGTTTGACACTGCATTGATCACTATCAACCTCTTCGGCCAACTG
>CAKZPJ010000164.1 GCA_937138955.1 uncultured Flammeovirgaceae bacterium
CCACTTCTAGTTCGGGCGTATTGCTATACGCCCTTACCTACCCCAGCTCCAACCATACCGTGTTTCCTTTTTTCAGTGATGCCTCTGGATCAAGGGATTGCTTGGTGACCCGTCCGCTTCCCTGGTATTCCACTTTTATACCTTGTCGCTCTAGCAAGTACAATGCGTCTCGCAACGTCATTCCCTCAACATTAGGCATTCGATTTTCTTTTATCGTTTGTTCTTTCCAGTGAATCTGCTGACTGATAGGTTTGGCTCGAACCCATTCTGCCAGATTATCCTCAGTATCTGAAAGCTGATTGATATGTAGTGCCGAGCAAATTTGTTGCAAATCGTCGCTATAACCCGCCTGAATTACCGGAAATACTCCAGCCTGCCGAGCATACTCAGTTGGTAGCGGCTTATGTAATGATAAATCAGTGGCGTAAATTTTATCGGCAATGTCCTTGAAAACCGGAGCGGCTACATCGCTACCGTACTGCTGGTAACCTTTCGGGTGATTAATCACAATAACGCAACTGTACTTAGGGCGATCAGCAGGGAAATAACCGGCGAACGAGGTGTAGTAATTGCTGGTATATTCTCCATTTACCAAAATCTTAGCCGTTCCAGTTTTTCCGGCGACGCGATAATATTCGTTGCGAATATTCTTCGCCGTTCCTTCTTGCACTACGCTTTCTAATAATGTCTGCACTTTGTGGAGGGTAGTCGGAGAGCAAATTTGCTCCCGAAGTACTGCCGACGTAAACGATTGTTCGGCTTCCCCCACTTGCGTTACTTTCTTCACTAAGATGGGTTGAATCAATTTTCCCTCGTTAGCAATTGCGTTGTAAACCGATAAGGTTTGTAATGGAGTCAGTTTAAGACCGTAGCCAATAGACATCCAGGGTAGTGTCACTCCGCTCCAACTTTTATCCTCGCGAGTAGGAATGTATGGGTGCCCTTCGCCCGCTAGTTGAAACCCTAGCGGCTCGGTTAGTCCCATGCCCTGAAGATACTCTAGGTAACGATCAGGCTGCCCGCCAAAGTATCGATCTACCCAGCGAGAAATAGCGATATTTGAAGATTTAGCAAACGCCTCCCGAAGGGTTATAGTACCAAAACCACCCCATTTGTAATCCCGCATCATCCGGTCATGAAATTGGTATAAGCCGTCTCCGGTAGCAATGGTATCCTCTAATTGTAAATTAGCTTCCTCTAGTAAAGCAATCACCGAAGGCAGCTTAAAGGTAGAACCAGGTTCGGTCAATCCACCTACTGCATAATTATAGATTTCTGCGTACTTACCATCTGATCGTTTGGTTAGGTTAGAGATTGCTTTAATTTCCCCAGTTTGCACCTCCATTATCACTGCACAACCGTACTCGGCATCATGCTGGTACAACGCATTCAGTAACGATGCTTGGGTAACATCTTGGAGGTTAATATCAATGGTAGTTTCTATATTTAACCCGTTTACTGGCTTGACCTCCGAACCATTGTAAACTGGTTTCCAGTGGTTCCCTTGCATTTTCTGAAAAAGCCCCTGTCCATTTTGCCCACTTAGGTACTTGTTAAAACTGTACTCCAAACCAGCTCCCTCACCTTGATCGTTAATAAATCCAATGGTACGCGCCCCCAAAAATCCGAAAGGCTTATAGCGTTGTTGTACTGGCTCAAAGATTATTCCTCCTCGGTAGCGTCCCTCTCGGAAGATAGGCCATTGGGATAATTCTTCTTTCTCTAGGTGGTTAATTTTTTTACGGCTTAGCCGCATATATCGCCGTTCACTATCCCGCGCCCGACGTATCTTTCTTTCGTATTCGGCGGCACTTGAACCAAAATACCCTGCCAACTTTCTACTTAATGACCCAACATTATTTTGAAAAAGTGTGTCGTGCGCCACTTTAGGATCAAATGCTACTCGGTAGTAGGGTAGTGACGTAGCCAGTAGACTTCCGTCGTGCGCGTAGATATTACCCCGCGTGGCTGGCACGGCTCGATACTGTACCGTAACCTTCTTCGCTAGTTCTCGCCACTGATCACCCTCCTCCGATTGTAGATTTACAATCCGATAGACCAGTGCTCCACCAACTACTAAAATAGCTAGAAATGCGACGCGAACCCGCAACACTATGGAGTTCTTAATATTCACGGCTCAGTAATCATAATTTTATAGGGTGGTGTATCGCTTTCTACTAATCCTAAATGCTTCACTCGCTTGGCCACTTCCGACTGCTTACTATCTAGCATATACCCTGCCTTTAAGGTAGTATAGTTCGCCCGCAAGTCTTTTACCTCCCGCTCTAACTGATTACGCTTACGAATCATCCGCTCCGCGTAGTGACTGTTGCCAATATAAAATAGACCAATGATGGTAAAGTATAGTATGTAAGGAACGAAGCGTACCGGTAGCCCTCGTTCAAACGAAGCGTCGAATCGAACGGCGTCTTCTACCCGAGTAAACAAACTACGGCTGGGTGAAGTAGCTTTAGTTCGGCGCACTGCATTTCTTGGTGCTTTTGCCTTTTTATTTTTAGCTCGGTATTTATTCTTTACGGTAGTCATAATTTCTGTTTTAGCTGGCTATTCGTTCGGCAATCCGCAGCTTAGCACTGCGCGCTCGGTTATTGTCTGCAATTTCTTCGGGTGAAGGAACGATGGGTTTTCGGGTGATTGGCCGGAAGGGTCGCTGAATATTTCCGAAGAAATCTTGCTGCACCTCTCCCACTAGATTCCCCTTAGTCATTAAATTTTTGACGAGCCGATCTTCTAACGAGTGATAAGAGATTACTACCAACCTTCCTTGGGGTAG
>CAKZPJ010000165.1 GCA_937138955.1 uncultured Flammeovirgaceae bacterium
ACGTGATGTACGATCCGGAGAGCCGGGAGGTGGATTATACTGATACTTCCATCACCCAGAATACGCGAGCCTCTTACCCTCTTGATTTTATTGACAATGTTCAAATCCCCAGTATTGCCGGACACGCCAATCATATAATCTTTCTGACCTGTGATGCGTTTGGGGTTTTGCCTCCGGTATGTCGGTTAACTCCTGAACAAGCTTCTTACCACTTCATTTCTGGATACACTGCCAAGGTGGCTGGTACCGAAATGGGAGTAACTGAGCCACAGGCTACTTTCTCAGCCTGTTTTGGAGCTGCCTTTATGATGTGGCATCCCAACCGATACGCGGAGTTGTTAGCTGATAAGATCAAGAAGCATAATGCCAAGGCTTGGCTAGTCAATACCGGCTGGACCGGGGGAGCTCACGGAGTTGGTTCTCGGATAAAGCTGAAATATACCCGAGCAATCATTGATGCTATTCACAATGGCGACCTGGAAGATACTGAAACTAGAACCGATCCCCATTTCGGTTTTGAAATACCACTTAGCTGTCCAGGGGTTCCATCTGAAATTCTGGTTCCCAAAGACACTTGGCAGGACAAGGAAGCCTTTGAAACTACCAAAGAAAAGCTAGTCGGATTATTCCAGGAAAACTTCAAATCGTTTGAGGAAAGTGTCAACTCGGAAATTATTGCCGCCGGACCCAAGGCTCACAAGTTGGCGTAGAAGTTCAATCAAAATTTTTGGGATTGCTCTGAATATGTAAACGAAGGAATAAAGACTGGAGCATCAAATATGATGAATAAGGTTTAGCGTATTTTTTCAACTACTTTAAGCGTCTGGGTCGTTGGCTCAGGCGCTTTTCTTGTATAAAATTGGTCTCTACCAGAATTTTAGTAAATTTCCCGAAATCTGTACTACCTAACTTATTGCGATGAGATACATACTACTATTGATAGCGTCTGCTGCACTCTGTTTACCTTCTTTTGGTCAAAACCTAAATCAGCAGATAGATGAAAAAGCCCAAGCCATTGAGAACCAAGTAGTCGATTGGCGACGCGATATTCACCAACACCCCGAACTTTCCAATCGTGAATTTAAAACCGCTGAGAAGATAGCTGAACACCTAAAATCGCTCGGAATAGAAATGACTACAGGGGTGGCTCATACCGGAGTGGTAGGCGTATTGAAGGGCGGTCAGCCTGGACCTGTGGTAGCGCTGCGAGCTGATATGGACGCTCTGCCCGTGACTGAGCGAGTAGATATCCCTTTTGCCTCCAAGGCAGTAGCCGAGTATAATGGCGAAGAAGTGGGAGTGATGCACGCTTGTGGTCACGATACTCACGTAGCCATTCTAATGGGCGTTGCTCAAGTGCTAAGCGATATGAGAGATGACTTACCCGGAACTGTAAAATTCATCTTTCAACCGGCGGAAGAAGGAGCCCCGGAAGGAGAAGAAGGGGGCGCCGAACTGATGGTAGAAGAAGGAGCCCTTAAAAACCCAGATGTGGACACTATCTTCGGCTTGCATATCAATTCTAAAACCAAAGTCAACACCATCGGCTATCGCCCCGAAGGAACCATGGCGGGAGTAGATAACCTGGAGATTAAAGTTAAGGGTGCCCAAACCCACGGAGCCTATCCCTGGGCGGGAGTTGACCCGATTGTTACTGCTTCACAAATTGTAATGGGATTACAAACGATTGTGAGTCGTAATCTGGAAATTATCAAAGCCCCGGCAGTGGTAACTATCGGTAAAATTGATGGTGGAGTTCGTAGTAACATCATTCCTGAAGAAGTTACTATGATCGGTACCATCCGTTCGCTCGATCCTGAAATGCAGGATAAAATTCACCAGCGCATCCGAGAAATTGCTACCAATATTGGGGAAAGTGCTGGGGCTGAAGTGGAAGTGAATATCAAAAAAGGGTATCCGGTAACGTACAACGACCCTGAACTTACCGCGCAGATGGTCGGCACCTTACAAGATGTTGCGGGAAAAGACAATGTATTCTTGCGCTACCCCGTAACTGGAGCCGAAGATTTCTCCTTCTTTGCTCAAGAAGTACCCGGCTTTTTCTTCTTCCTGGGTGGAATGCCTGCTGATATAAGTCCCGAAGAGGCCGCACCACATCATACTCCCGATTTCTTTATTGATGATAGCGGGCTAACGTTAGGAGTTCGCGCATTGAGCCAACTCACGGTAGATTACATGAATCAGTACAAACCCGAAATGGGTAAGTAGACAATTTTGTTAAGAAATCGATTCGGATCGGTGTATTTCGCTTATTTTTACAAAAACTACTACAACCAAATAAACCTCTATGATCCTTGGCGTGCTAAAGGATGCAGACGACCGAGTAGCTCTCACTCCTGACATAGTTCAGAAGTTGACTGATGTACATCAGGTTTTTATTGAGAGTGATGCCGGCGCCGACGCTTTTTTTACTAATACCCTCTATACTGAGGCGGGAGCAACCATTGCCTTGGCGGAAGAGGTAGTACAGAAAGCTAGTTTGCTAATTTGTATAAAACCACCCTCTGAGACTATTTATCAAAATCTGTCACCTAGCAGCGTGGTAATATCGTCTTTTCAACCGTTTAACCAGCCTGAAATTATTGACGAGTTGAGTAAGTATCCACTTACTGCCTTTAGTATGGATATGCTACCGCGTACTACTTTGGCGCAGGATAAAGACGTGCTTTCTTCAATGGCTTCCATGGCCGGTTATCGGGCGGTGTTAGAAGCCGCTACGCATCTTCCTCGCTATTTCCCCATGCTGACTACCGCTGCTGGCAGTATTCCTCCGGCTAAAGTGCTAATACTAGGAGCTGGAGTGGCCGGCTTACAGGCAATTGCTACGGCTAAGCGGTTAGGAGCAGTAGTAGAAGTTTTCGATACCCGATTAGCGGTGAAAGAAGAGGTAAAAAGTCTGGGAGCCAAGTTTGTAGAAGTGGAAGGGGCAAAGGATGACAAAGCTGCTGGCGGGTACGCGGTAGAGCAGTCGGAAGAATACAAGCAACGCCAGCAAGCTCTGATCGTTGAAAAATCGGAAAAGGCCGATGTGATTATTACTACCGCTTTGTTGCGCGGTAAGAAATCCCCCATTTTAATTACCAAAGAAACGGTGGAAGCGATGAAACCAGGTAGCGTTATTGTAGATTTAGCGGCTTCAGGAGGAGGAAATTGTGATCTCACTCAAGATAATCAGACCATCATTCATCGGGGAATAACAATTATTGGCGATTCATCTTTGGAAGCAAAAATGCCCATGCACGCTAGCCAATTGTATGCAAAAAATATTTTTAACTTTCTGAAGATACTCACCAAAGATGGCGAGCTAAATTTAGACTTTGACAATCC
>CAKZPJ010000166.1 GCA_937138955.1 uncultured Flammeovirgaceae bacterium
CAGTTTGAGCTAGTGGGATTTTTGGCGGTAGTAGCGAAAGCTCTGGCGGATGCTCAAGTTTCAATCTTTGCGCTCTCTGCCTACTCTACTGATCATTTGCTGGTAAAAGATACAGATTTGCCAGAAGCAATACGTTGTTTGGAACTGTTAGGTTGTACTGTAACGGGATCGCCTTAAAGTATCTATGGGCAGACACTTTCTACTTAATTTTCGCGTTGGAAAAAGCGAGTGTACATTGACTTTACAATGAGAACTAAAAGAGTGCCTAATAAAATGGGGGAAAAACCTTATAAATTGTCATTCAGTTCAGTCCCCCTAACCCTCCCGCGCCGCGTCGGCTTCACCAAGGGAGACGTATCTATTCCCCCTTTGGAAAAGGGGGAAAGGGGGATTTTTACCCTTATTTTCCTCCTATGTCTCTTGGCCAGTTGTGAGAATGATTTCCTGTACGATCCTATTCCACCCGTACTGGTCGATGAGACTATTAACCTAACTAATCAAGAGTATTTACCACTGCGGCAAGATGGTGGTTTTGTTGAGATAGTAGGCGGCTGGAAGGGCATTCTAATCTATCGAGAAAACTCTACTACCTACCGAGCTTTCGAGAAAGCTAGTCCCCACCGATTTGAAGAGGCTTGTGCCGAAATATTTGTTGATCCATCCGGTTTTTTTATAAAAGAGGGCTGCGACAACACTATCTACGATTTTCAGGGTAATCCGGCCGGAGGAGTAAGTCCCCTGCCCTTACGGCAGTACGGCACGCAGTTAGACGGAAACTTTCTGTATATTTTCAACCTTCAGTAATCTTTAGTGTTGTGGTGCCAAAGTTCTAGGGTGCGTAGATGCTTACGAGAAAAAGTTGCTTTTACATGAACACCTGAATACGTAAACACATTAACACTTCATAGCTTTGGCAATGCGCTGATTTGTCCTATTTTTGTCAAAAATTTTTTCCCCACCCTATGAGTGTTCTAGTAAATAAAGATTCCCGTATTATCGTTCAAGGTTTCACTGGTTCGGAAGGTACTTTCCATGCCGAACAAATGATTGAGTACGGTACTAATGTAGTTGGCGGTGTAACGCCTGGTAAGGGTGGGCAAACCCACTTAGACCGTCCGGTATTTAACAGTGTAGCCGAGGCCGTAGCCGAAAAGCAGGCTAATGTATCTATCATATTTGTGCCTCCTGCCTTTGCGGCCGACGCAATTATGGAATCAGCCGATGCTGGCATTGAGGTAATCATTGCGATTACTGAAGGAATTCCGGTAAAGGATATGATGACAGCCAAACACTATTTGAAGCAGAAAGAGGGAGTAAGATTGATCGGGCCGAACTGTCCAGGAGTCATCACTCCGGGTGAGGCCAAAGTAGGTATCATGCCCGGTTTTGTCTTCAAGCCTGGCAAAGTTGGAATCGTATCCAAATCAGGAACGCTGACTTACGAAGCGGCTGACCAAGTAGTAAAAGCCGGATTGGGAGTTTCTACTGCCATTGGTATTGGCGGCGACCCGATAATCGGTACATCTACTAAAGAGGCGGTTGAACTACTGATGAACGATCCCGATACCGACGGCATCGTGATGATTGGCGAGATCGGCGGGCAGTACGAGCCTCAAGCGGCTCGCTGGATTCAGGAAAATGGGAACAAAAAACCGGTAGTAGGCTTTATTGCCGGACAAACCGCCCCCGCCGGTCGTCGTATGGGTCATGCTGGAGCAATCATTGGAGGTGAAGAAGATACTGCTGAAGCTAAAATGCGGGTAATGACGGAGTGTGGACTTATTGTAGTAGACTCACCAGCTACCATTGGCGAAAAAATGGCCGAAGCTTTACAGTAGTCTATTCTTATCAAAGTAAATTAAGCATCTATGGCTCAAATCTAAGTGAGCCATAGATGCTATTTTTTTTATACCCTGCCCAGTTATTTTATTAGGTATGCAGCCTAAGCAGCGTTTAAAAATGGGTTGATTAATTACTTAGCAAAACTTACCGAGCGCATTTCCCGAATTACAGTTACTTTCACTTGCCCCGGGTACTGCATATCCTTTTCAATCTTGCGGGAGATTTCAAAGGAAAGGTTACCGGCTTGGTCATCAGTAACTGAATCCGAATCTACAATTACCCTTAGCTCTCTTCCGGCCTGAATAGCGTAGCACTTATTAACTCCGTTGAATTCCAGCCCTAACGATTCGAGATCTTTCAGTCGTTGAATATACGAATCAATAATCTCGCGACGGGCTCCGGGACGAGAGCCCGAAATAGCATCGCAAGACTGAATAATCGGGGAGATAATTGCTGTCATTTCTATTTCATCGTGGTGAGCGCCCACCGCATTACATACGTCTGCGTGTTCGCCGTACTTTTCGGTCAGTTTCATCCCTAGCAAGGCGTGAGGTAACTCTGGCTCTTCAGGCCACACTTTTCCAATATCGTGTAGCAGCCCAGCCCGCTTCGCCAGTTTGGGGCTAATACCTAGCTCGGAAGCCATAGTAGCACAAAGGTTGGCTACTTCGCGGGAGTGTTGCAGCAGGTTCTGTCCGTAAGACGAGCGAA
>CAKZPJ010000167.1 GCA_937138955.1 uncultured Flammeovirgaceae bacterium
TTACCCGCTTGAGTCTAATCTCGTTTTCTAAATCCAACACTTAGACCATTACCGAGCGAAGTTTGCTACCAAAACCGGGCCTCACCCTAGCTTTTTGTTAGGGCATCTCGTGAAAACGGGATGTTAACAGTGGAGGGTTGCGATGGCGTAACAGCTCAAATCCTGTTTATTCTGGGATTTAGTAAAACCGACTGGCTCAAGTTGGGTTTTTTTCTAAACTTTCTTCTCGGCTTTCTTGTAGTCGCTCTCCTTCTCGCAAAGCCTCATTTACCGAAACTCGTTCTCCGTCCACTTTTGCTACTACAAAGGCATCCTGAATACCCATTTGCTGAATGTCCTTCTGAAAAGCTAAAGCTTTGGGCAAATCCCGAAATTTTCCTAGCGTATACTGATCAAGTGGCCCATTATAATCGATGTTCATCTTTACTAAATCTTCCTGGTAGTCCGCCAAGTCAAAATTTTCAAAGGCACCAATTTGCACTTCATAAAAAACGCCGGTATAGTAAGGAGAAAGCTCGAGCAGTAAATCGTTAACTCGGTACAGGCTATCAATCTGCTCCTTTAAGTAATGGTTGTGGGCCTCGGCTCGTTGTAAGGATTTTTGTACCTGTGGCCAGCGACCAAATACGGGCGTAAAAAACTCAATAAACACCAAGTAACCGATCAGCAGGAAAATCAGACCGGCGCTAAATAGTAAGCCTTGCTTAAGCAACTTATTATTTCGCTGCACCCGGCTTTTCTGTTTACTAACTTGCTGAAATTGTTCGGCGAGCGTTTCCATACACGAATTAAACTATGTGGTTGATTGCTGAATCTCAGCAGATTATTGGATAAATTTACGCTTCTATTGGGATTATCCGAACGGACTTTTATATTTGTCGCAGAAATGAATACGCAAATCAACATATTTGCCGCATGGTGGTGGCGCAGAAATAACTTCTTCGCGTGAACCAGAGGTAATATATTGTCAAAATAATTTAATGATAGCCTACTGTTTACGCAGTGGGCTTTTTTTTTACCAAAACTCAATAATGCACGAACATGAATACCCAACCAAACTCCGATACTTTTCAGCTAGTCACTCGCTCGGAGCGATTGTTAGCTGATACCGTAACTCCCGTTAGTATCTACCTGAAAATTAGGGATCGGTACGAAAACCCAATTTTGCTGGAAAGCTCCGACTACCACAGCAGCGATAATAGTTTTTCCTTCATTTGCTGCCAGCCGATTGCTTCTTTCTCGGTACATCAGGGAACCGTTAGCCAGCATTTTCCTGACGGAAGCGACAATTCTACGTCAGTAGAAAACCCTCAAGAAGTAGTTGAGATGCTGGCTCAATTTGCCCAGCGGTTTGAAAGTGAAGAAAACGATTATCGTTTCACTACCAATGGTTTGTTTGGCTATATGGCTTACGATGCCGTTCAGTATTTTGAAGAAGTTGATCTTTCTTCGGAAGAAAAAACGCACTACAATATTCCCGAAATTCATTACGCGGTATACCGTTACGTGATTGTGGTAGACCACTTTCGTAACGAATTGTATGCTTTTGAGCATCAGTATGGCGAAGAAGCTAAAACGGAAAGCAGGCTAGCAGACTTGCTTTCACTTATCAACAATAAAAATATTCCCAGTTACCACTTCAAGCGTAGCGAAGCGGAAGGCAGCAACTATACGGATGATGAGTTTCTAGAGATTATTCGCAAAGGACAGGAGCACTGCTTTCGGGGAGATGTATTTCAGATTGTGCTATCAAGACGGTTTCAGACCGCATTTAAAGGTGATGAATTTAATGTATATCGTACGCTACGATCAATCAACCCTTCCCCTTATCTATTCTACTTCGACTACGGTAATTATAAATTATTTGGCTCTTCTCCCGAGGCTCAAATTGTAATTAAGGGCGATACTGCCAGTATCTATCCCATTGCGGGCACTTTCCGGCGTACCGGGAACGATGAGGCTGACGCCGAACTAGCCCGCGAGCTAATGGATGACCCCAAAGAAAACTCCGAACACGTTATGTTAGTTGATTTGGCTCGTAATGATTTAAGTCGAAACGGCGATGATGTAACAGTTGAGACCTTCAAGGAAATTCAGTACTTCTCCCACGTTATTCACCTGGTTTCTAAAGTGACTGGAACACTTTCGGGAGATACTTCTCCGATTCGGGTCGTGGCGGATACCTTTCCGGCGGGTACGCTTTCGGGAGCCCCCAAGCACATGGCGATGCAACTGATTCATCGCTACGAAACTACTCAACGGGGCTACTACGGTGGTGCCCTCGGATTTCTTGGCTTTAACGGTGACTTCAACCACGCCATCATGATTCGTTCATTTCTAAGCCAGGATAACACATTATACTATCAGGCCGGGGCCGGAATTGTGGCTAAATCGGAAGTTGAAAAGGAGCTACAAGAAGTAAATAATAAGCTGGCGGCGCTGCGGAAGGCGTTGGAGTTGGCAGAGGAAATTGTTTAAGGTTACAAGTTGAGAGAGAATAATGAAGGAGGTTCAGCAGTTTGAAGATTTTGAGGTTTGGAAAAAGGCGTCTTCCATTGCAACTAACATTTTCAACTTAAGTAACTAACCACCTCTCAAAAATGACTTTTCTACCAAAGATCAAATAAGGCGATCTGCATTTTCTATCTCGAGCAGTATTGCTGAAGGATTTGAGTATGATAATAACCAAGATTTTATCCGTTTTCTTCGGTATGCTAAAGGCTCAGCTGGCGAGTTACACAGTCAACTGTACATTCTGCACAATGTGAAAATGATTGATCATCAGCAGTATCAGGAAATGAAAGACGAACTTTTAGTCTTATCTCGACAATTATCAAGCCTAATAAATTATCTGATTAAGCACGTATGATAACCCATTCGCTACTCTCTGAACTGAATATTCTAGAAACTACTACTCAAAACTTGTAACCTGTAACCAGTTAGACCTTAAACTTGAAACCTGCAACTATATAGTCATGAAAATATTAGTACTAGATAACTACGATTCTTTCACCTATAATCTGGTGCATATCCTCCGGGAGCTAGGAATGGAAGAACAAATGGATGTCATTCGGAACGATAAAATTTCGGTAGCAGACGTAAATAATTACGATAAAATTCTGCTTTCTCCGGGACCGGGTATTCCCGAAGAAGCCGGCATTATGATGGATGTGATCAAAACCTACTCTCTAAGCAAAAGTATTCTGGGTATCTGCTTAGGCCATCAGGGAATAGCCGAAGCTTTTGGCGCTGAGCTTTACAATATGCCACTGGTACTGCATGGCTACGGTGACAAAGTATTCATCGAGGATGAAGAAGAATATTTGTTCAAAGGGCTTCCCAAATCATTTGGAGTGTGCCGCTACCATAGCTGGGCCGTAGTTGCTAATTCAATGAACGAAAATTTAGTGGTGACCGCCCGCGATATTAAAGGGGAGATTATGGGATTACGCCATAAGCAGTATGATGTAAAGGGCCTCCAATTTCACCCAGAATCGATTCTGACCGAACACGGGAAAGAAATAATTAAGAATTGGTTATCGCATTAAACGATAGTAATGCCTCGCGTATTTGAGGGGGAATTTGTAAAAGTAAATGATATCGACCGCAATACACAACACCTAATTCATGCCTCTATCTCAAGTAAACCTAATTACGATATTTTATTCTTTTCTTGTCGCTAGCAATCTTCAAGCCCAGGTTACCTATAATTCTGGTGCTATAAATAACCCTCCCAATTTTATTATCATCTTCTGCGATGACCTAGGCTACGCCGATTTATCGGTGTTTGGTTCTAAGATCAACAATACTCCCAATTTGAAGCAGATGGCTCAAGAAGGCGTAAAACTGACCAATTTCTACGCTACCGCCAGTGTATGCACCCCCTCTCGGGCAAGTATTATGACTGGCTGTTATCCTCAGAGAGTTGATATGGCCGAGATGCGTGAGTCAGGCTTTCGTTCGGTATTGTTACAGGGTGCCCAGCACGGGCTAAGCCCTAGTGAGATTACTTTGGCCGAAATGCTGAAACCAGCTGGTTACGCTACGGCCTGCATCGGAAAATGGCATCTGGGCGACCAACCTCAATTTCTGCCTACCCGGCAAGGCTTCGATACCTACTTCGGCGTTCCGTACAGTAATAACATGGATGGCAAGTACGGACTACCGCTGATGCGAAATGAAGAAGTCATTGAACAACCAGCCGATCAAAGCACACTAACGCAGCGCTACACCGAAGCAGCCATTACATTTATGGAAACTCATCGGGAACAACCATTTTTTATCTATCTTCCTCATACCATGCCACACACTCCCCTACACGCCAGTGGAGACTTCGCCGGACAATCTCCGCACGGCCTCTATAGCGACGTAGTTGAGGAAATAGACTGGTCAACCGGAGAAATTCTCAATTATTTGAAAGAGAATGGGTTATCAGAAAACACTTTCGTTTTTTTCACTTCTGATAACGGAGGGGTTGGAGGTGATTTAGGTCAGAACACTCCGCTACGCGGCGGTAAAGGAAAAACCTGGGAAGGCGGCATGCGGGTTCCGGGTATTGCCTGGTGGCCGGGCACTATTCCCGCTAGTCGCACAGTAGATGCGCTAGCTACTACGATGGACTTTATGCCGACCTACCATCAATTGGTGTACGATTCTCCGTTCACCCAGCAAGCCATTGATGGTCACGATTTTTTTCCGCTATTAACGGGAGCGCAGGATTCATCCGCCTACCAAGCTTTTTATTATTACGACCGGGATCAACTGCAAGCCGTGCGTTCCGGGGATTGGAAGCTACATCTGCCGATGGTGAACCGCTTCCAAAGTCACCATACTGATAAATCTTTTGCAATAAGCACCGAACTTTATCATCTTAAGAACAACATAAGCGAAACTACTAATGTAGCTGCCGATCACCCCGAAATTGTAAAACAACTTACGAAGCTAGCTAAAAAAGCCTATTGGGTATTTGGCGAAGAAGATCATCCCTCACCCTACGTTCGTCGGGCCGGGAAGGTACTCGAGACTACCGAACTACGTCAGCGAAAAAATTAACTTGGGACAGGCTATTTAATAATACTATGAAAGATATACTTAACAACCTGATTGAATATAAATCGCTAGATAGGCAAACGGCCAAAGAAATATTGGTGCGGCTAGCCCAGGGCGAGTTTAATCAAAGCCAAATGGCTGCTTTTCTCACCGTATTTCTGATGCGGAGTATTACCGTTGAAGAACTGGAAGGATTCCAGGAAGCTATGTTAGAACTATGCGTTTCGCTAAAGATTGACGAGTACGATGCTATTGACCTCTGCGGTACCGGGGGCGATGGAAAAAACACCTTTAACATCTCTACTACGGCCTCTTTTGTTGTGGCTGGAGCGGGGCAGAACGTTGCCAAGCACGGTAACAATGGAGTGTCTTCCGTTTGTGGCTCATCTAATCTACTAGCGTATTTTGGCTACGAGTTTACGAACGACGCTGATCGCCTTAAGCAGAGCTTAGATCGAGCAGGAATCTGCTTCTTGCACGCTCCACTCTTTCATCCGGCAATGAAAAACGTAGCCCCGGTTCGTCGGGAACTCGGTATGAAAACTTTTTTTAATATGTTAGGGCCAATGGTAAATCCCTCTTTTCCGAAGAAGCAGTTAGTAGGAGTATTTAATCTAGAATTAGCTCGACTGTATGCTTATCTATTTCAACAGAGTGACAAGCAGTTCGTAATTCTGCATTCTTTAGATGGCTACGACGAGATTTCTCTCACCGGTCCATTTCGCATGATTACTAATTCTGGTGAATACATGCTACACCCCGAAGATTTGGGGTTTCAAACTCATAGGCCAGAAGCACTCTACGGAGGTGAAACTGTGGAAGAATCAGCGGAAGTGTTTCTAACTATCTTAAGCGGGAAAGGCACATTAGCGCAACAGCAAGTGGTGCTAGCCAATGCGGGAATGGCGATCCATTGTGGTAACCCTTCACTCACTTTAGAACAGAGTATTGCTCAAGCTCGAGATTCTTTGGAATCAGGCAAAGCACTGAGAACTTTTCAGAAACTAGTTGACAAACCGGTTTCTACCTAATGCTTTACTGGCTTACGGACGATTTAGTATTTCCACCAGTTGAGCACGCTG
>CAKZPJ010000168.1 GCA_937138955.1 uncultured Flammeovirgaceae bacterium
CGCCTCAAAATCCGTTGTTTTCGCATCAAATAATTAACTCAAACAGCTTCTTAGACTAAATGCGTAAGTCTTCACCAAAATCCCTTCGTTCTATTCGACACGCGCCTGGTGTATTATACGAAGAAGTTGGCCTAAAACAATTTTCCTCAAATTCTCCTGAAATCACACCCAACTTCTAGGATAGGGGTGAAAATTTATTATTTTCTCATCCTTATGGCATTTCCCTTCGGTAAATGGCCCATACGAGTAAGTTTCATTAACCAAGAATGTACTGCTGAAAAGATAGGTGGTGTTGTTCAAATAATTATCCACCCTTGTCAAATCTGACTCGTTCTTCTCTCCGGCGCATTCTAATCATGGGTACTCTGATTGCTTCAGGCGAAGCAATTTTTCTTTTACCGTTTGTAGTAGCCAGAATATTTAGACCTACCCTGCTAGATGTTCTTGATATTAATAATTTTCAACTAGGCATTGCATTTTCTGTCTACGGCATTGTCGCCATGTTTGCTTACTTTGCGGGAGGTCCGTTAGCTGACCGCTATCCGGCCAGAAGGCTCATGACAATTGCCCTCGTTTTCACTGGTATTGGAGGTGTTCTGTTTGCGAGCAAACCAACATTAAACATACTGATTTTTCTCTACGGATTCTGGGGTGCAACCACTATTCTCATATTTTGGGCTGCTTTAATTCGTGCTACTCGAGAGTGGGGTGGTAAATTTAGTCAAGGACGAGCGTTTGGGATTTTAGACGGTGGGCGGGGCTTTGTTACCGCACTTCTTGCCTCAGTTTCTGTTACTA
The DNA here is from genome assembly GCA_937138955.1 of uncultured Flammeovirgaceae bacterium. Classification (GTDB taxonomy): domain Bacteria; phylum Bacteroidota; class Bacteroidia; order Cytophagales; family Cyclobacteriaceae; genus Tunicatimonas. Next base: position 799 of record CAKZPJ010000168.1, read on the forward strand.
TTTTTGCCGCTCTCTTGCCCGAAAGCATAGAATCTGCAACAATAGAACAACGAACCAGTGCCCTCAACTATATCATCTGGATTTTTACGGGCATCGTTTTTATTACGGGCCTATTCGTTTGGATCTTTATACCGGAAAGAAAAAAGACAGAGGAGGCTCCCCAACATCCCAAATTAGCTTACAAAGGTATTCGAGCTATTTTGCGCCGACCAGCGATTTGGTTGCAAGCCGTCATTGTGCTGTGTGCTTATGTGGGCTATAAGGGCACGGATGACTTCTCACTTTATGCGTACGATGCCCTGGGCTACGATGATGTGGAAGCCGCCCGTATTGGAACCATCTCCTTTTGGATGCGTCCCTTTGCCGCGATCGGTGCGGGGCTACTGGCTGATCTAACCAAACCTTCGTATATTGGTATTCTTAGCTTTGCCATTCTACTACTCGGTAGTATTTTAATCGCTCTTGGTAAAATTCCACCCGGAAGCTATTGGTTTCTGGTGGTGACTGTTTCCGGAACAAGTATCGGTATATACGCGCTTAGAGGGGTTTACTTCGCTCTTTTCCAGGAAGCCCACATCCCCATGAGCTTAACCGGTAGTGCGGTTGGATTGGTATCAGTCGTTGGGTACACCCCCGACATCTTCATGGGGCCTCTTATGGGATATCTTATTGACCGTTCACCAGGAGCACTGGGCCATCAGCATGTATTTGGCGTACTTGCCTTATTTGCATTTATTGGCTTACTGTCAACTTTTGCATTCCAAAAAATCACCCAGAAAAATCAATGATTGGCAAGTAAAAACTGAGGTTTAATTAGCTTTACCTCACTATTTTTAAAATCAAACTATAAACCAATTTATGTCTTATCGACACCGTATTCAGTTTCCATCTCAAGATGCCAAAAATCTTTCGCAAGACGAAGTCGTTTTTTACCTTACCGAGGATAATCAGCGGCAGGAGATTCGTTTTCATGATTATGATCAAATTTACCTACGCCCAGGGCTATATGAACAACTTTTTTATGATCGGTTGAAGTGCTCCTCGCCTAAAAAGGTCGCTAACATCTTGAAAAAAACCGTAGATGCCAGCGATAATACTTTTTCCGAATTGCGCGTACTCGATTTGGGTGCGGGAAATGGAATCATGGGAGAGGTTATGAAAAGTCACGGAGTAGCTAGAATGGTTGGAGTGGATATTATTCCTGAGGCCAAAAAAGCCTGTTTCCGAGATCGCCCCAGCACCTATGACGAGTATTATGTGGCTGACTTTACCAATCTAGAGACTGAAGTGGTTGACGACATTACCGATTGGTCCATAGACTGTTTAACCAGTGTAGCCGCATTGGGGTTTGGCGACATACCACCCCAGGCATTTACTCAAGCATTGCAATTTGTTCAAAAGGGTGGTTGGGTTGCTTTTAATATCAAAGAAACTTTTTTAGACAATTCGGATACTTCTGGTTTTTCTCGCTTTGTTCGGGAATTGATTTTCTCGGAATATTTAGACCTATTTCACTTAGAAAGGTATCATCACCGCCTGTCAATAGAGGGTGTTCCTCTTTACTATTTTGCTTTAATCGCTCAAAAGACTGATGAGATTCCGAATGATTTTCTCACGAGGTATGACATTGAGTCATAGTGTTAGTCTAAGCATGAGCAACTGTCAAAGGTGGCTACGTACTTGCGCTAGTATACCAGGGGAGTGAATTGGGAGCGTGTGATTGAGTAATCCTTACCTTTAACCATGGTGATACTCAGCAATCAAGCTAACTCATCCTCCCTCTTTGCATTCCCGCTTTCCTGCTATATCTTCGCTCTTCATGGCGAACTCAATCCAGTACCAGTACGACCCAGCTCATCTAAGTAACTCGGAGCCTACTAAGTATCAGGCTGAGGACCTGACTCCCGAGCAGATGGTGATCAATATCGGGCCGCAGCACCCTTCCACTCACGGAGTGCTGAGATTAGAAGTGGTAACCGAAGGGGAAATTGTTGTAGATGTGGTGCCACATTTAGGTTACTTACACCGTTGCTTTGAGAAGCACACTGAGTCATTGCCTTACAATCAAATTATTCCCTACGTAGACCGGATGGATTATTTGGCTTCCATGAATTCGGAACATGCTTACGCGATGGGAGTGGAACGGATGCTGGGCATTCAGGAGCAGATTCCGATGAGGGTGGAGTACATTCGCGTACTAGTAGCCGAATTAAATCGGTTGGCTTCACACTTCGTAGCCATCGGTACTTACGCGATGGATATTGGCGCGTATACTCCGTTCCTGTGGATGATGCGGGATCGTGAGCATATTCAGCGCTTACTGGAGTGGGTTTGCGGAGCGCGAATGCTCTACAACTACATCTGGATAGGTGGTTTGTTTTACGACATCCCGGTTGGTTTTGAAGAACGCTGTCAGGAATTTGTTACGTATCTGCGACCAAAACTGAGCGAACTAGAGCAGTTGGTCATGGACAATAAAATTTTTGTCGAGCGCACTGCCAACGTAGGAGTGCTACCGCTCGACTTAGCGATTAACTACGGAGTTTCCGGACCCATGCTCCGGGCATCGGGACTGCGCTACGATCTACGAAGAGTAGATGGCTACTCAGTGTACCCCGAACTGGACTTTGATATTCCAATTGGGGAAGGAAAAATGGGCGCAGTGGGCGACTGCTGGGATCGTACATACGTGCGGGTGCGCGAGTGTTACGAATCGCTACGAATTATTGAGCAATGCATCACCCAATTGACTACCGACCACAAACGCACCCGAGAGTTTGATCCGCGGGCGGTAGTTCCCAAGAAAATCCGCCCAAAACAGCAAGATTTATATGTACGAGCTGAAAACCCCCGGGGTGAACTCGGCTTCTACTTCCGAGCCGATGGACGCAGCGATATTCCCTTTCGCTGCAAAGCCCGTAGCTCCTGCTTTGTCAACCTGTCTATTTTAGCCAAACTCAGCCGAGGTGGTATGATTGCCGACTTAGTAGCTATCCTCGGTTCTATCGATATCGTATTGGGTGAGGTAGACCGCTAAATGGGTTACATTCTCCAACTAAACTGTCATATGTAATTTAGTCATCTAAATTCAGTATTTTGACTCTCTGTTATACCATACTTTTGACTAGGTATTTTTAACCAGTAGTATAGTCCAAAACATAAGATTCATGACGTTCGCCCAGATACTGAATGCAGGTATTCAGGAAGAGCAACTTTCTCACCTACAAAAGAAAATACGAGTTGCTAATAGCGTAGCGCTTATTGTAGGGCTCGGAGTATCTATTCCCTTTACAATTATCTCTTGGGCTTATTTTCCTCCCCTGATTCCCGTACCAATTTTAGGCATGATAGTGTCACTAGGTACTATTGGACTAAATGCGCTTGGTTTGGTTACTTTAGCTCGAGTGATTATATCTTTACTGCCCTTGATATTAGCTGCCATTTACAACGTAGGGCTAACTTCAGCAGGGGAAACCCCAGTAACTGGGGTTTATATGGTAGAACTTAGCTTCGCGATTACTGTATTTCTAGTCTTCGACTTGCGGGAGAAAAAGTATTTGAACCCTCTAATTTGTCTTGCTATATTAATTATCTTTTCTTTCTCATATACGCAACATTGGTGGGAGCCAACAGTAGATGCTACTATTATCCGTGAAGGGTACGTAGGTACTATTGCCGTATTGACCAGCATTTTATATGCTTTTGGTAGTGTTTTCGTTTTGGTACAGCAAAACAAATCTTCCGAAAATGAAGCAGCTCAATTGCTGACCGAAGCGATTGAAACTAATGATAAAGCTAAGCAGTCAGAACAAGAATTGAAGGAAAGTCTAAAGCAGTTAGAGTACGCTCAAGAGGAAGAGAAACAGCGACAGTGGATATCTGAGGGGATAGCCCAAACGGTGAGTATGCTTCGTGAAAACGATGACATACAAAGTATGAGTGAAAAGATTATTAGCCACATTATTCGTTACATTAATGCCAATCAAGGGGGGCTATTTATTGTAGACGAACAAGAGGGTAACAAATATCTCCGACTTCAGGCCTGCTATGCTTACGGCCGTAAAAAATTTAAAGAAAAAACAGTGGCTATTGGCGAAGGACTGTTGGGACAAACTTACCTGGAAAAAGAATACAATTACCTTACTGACATTCCCCAGAACTACGTCAATATCACTTCAGGGTTAGGGAAAGCAACTCCCCAAGCTTTACTTATAATGCCACTTATTGTCAATGAAGAAGTTGAAGGGGTACTGGAACTGGCTTCCTTGCAAGAGTTTAAGCCACACGAGATTGAGTTCATTCAAACACTGAGCGAAAACATCGCTGCCACCTTACGCAACGGGCGAATAAGTGCTCAAACAAAAATCCTTCTAGAGGATTCGCAGCAGCAAGCAGAAGAAATGCGGGCGCAAGAAGAGGAAATGCGACAAAATATGGAAGAAATGCAGGCTACCCAGGAGCAATCCGAACGCCTGAGAACAGAGCTAGAAGAAAATGAAAAGTTAGCACGAGAACGCATGCAAGAAGTTGAGCAAAAGGCTTATGAGCGTTTGACTAAATTACGCGAGAAATTTAAAGGGCAGATAGCTGAGCGAGACCGGCAAATTGAAGTACTTCAGGCTAGTCAAGATTCAAATGCATCAACATCAAAAAGCAATTAATCCTTTTATTAACCATAAACAAAAATTACCATGATTGACTTACAAGAAACCGCCCGTTTGAAGAAAGCTTTAGAAGAAAGACCTGAAGACTTTGAGAAAATTATTGAAGACACCGATTTAGCAATTTGTATCACTAACGAAGAAGCAAAGTTTGTAGCGGTGAATGATAACTACACAAAGTGGTACGAGTTCGACCGTAGCGAACTTGTAGGAGAAAGTTTTCTGAAAGTAGTACCTCAAGAAACCCAAAGTGAGCTATCTGATCTTCACGAAGAATTTATGGATATTCAGATTGAAATGATGCGCGATTGGGAAGTATTAAGTAAAACTGGGAAGCGACTCAAAATAAGTGTAGACGCAGGCTACTCAGATAAGATAAATAGCGCCCCTCACAAAATCACTTTTGTGAAGGTAGAAAATGCTTGATATATTTTAGACTGTCTCGTCATGAATAGGCCTAATCCAATCAATGGGTAGGCCTATTTGCTTATTTAGGACAAGATTACGTTGCTTGTTTTTCTTTAATGCTATAACATTTTAAAATTATTATGACTATGGTGTCTTTTGACGAAAAGTTCTTACAAATTCACTACGATGAAACTGTTCCTTGTGTAATTATGCAGTGGAAGGATTTTGCCACCAGCGAAGAGTTCAAGGCAGGATTGAATAAAGGCTTGGATCTGCTAATAGAAAATAACACTGAGAACTGGTTAGCTGATTTGCGGAAAATGGATGTAATTAATCCGGATGATGAAAAATGGAGCAACGAAGATTGGTTTCCAAGAGCTTTAACCGGTGGGGTAAAGAAGATGGCTCTTATTCCTTCTAAAGATATTTTTAACAATATGTCGGTAGAGAGTATTATGAATGAAGTAGCCGGAACAGGTTTAGTAGTTCACTACTTTGATGATGTAGATAAAGCAAAATCGTGGTTGCAATCATAATTGAACCTATCTTTTATTGTAATAAAAAAAGGGCATTATCAGTGCCTTTTTTTGTTGAAGCAAGCTGCCCGCCTATTCGTTTCTACAACCGTTCGGACAGGAAGCTGTGGTTAGAAATACAGTCGCAGAAGTAGCTCTCCAGATCAATAGGATTATCTAGTACGCTTTCTAACAAGTAAGTAACAAATATATTGGCTTATCTGTATGCTGAGCAGCAAATAGATTCGCTAGGAAGGAATTGAATAGTACTATCAGAGAATTGGTTGGTCAAATTTCCTGGTTGCTCTTGTGTATTCCTCTCGGGTTGTTCATCTTTACGAAGCAATTGAAAATTGATAATAATCTGAACGGTTGTGAATAACGTTCCGCTAACCTGGAATATACTGCTGTTCACTATCAATTATCCACTATCAATTAAAATTATGCAGCAGTATCTTGATTTAATGCGCCATATTTTGGATCACGGAGTGAAGAAAGAGGATCGCACCGGAACGGGTACATTAAGTGTGTTCGGTCACCAAATGCGCTTCGATTTACAGGAAGGCTTTCCGGTTACTACCACTAAGAAACTACACTTGCGTTCTATCATCCACGAGCTACTGTGGTTTTTAAAAGGCGATACGAACATCCAGTATCTGAAAGAAAATAAAGTCAGAATTTGGGATGAGTGGGCGGATGAGAACGGCGACCTGGGCCCCGTGTATGGACACCAGTGGCGAAGCTGGCCTACTCCCGACGGACGCTCTATCGATCAAATTAAGCAGATACTGCATCAAATTAAAAACACTCCTGATTCGCGCCGAATCATTGTTTCGGCTTGGAATGTGGCTGATGTAGAGAACATGGCCTTACCTCCCTGCCACGCACTATTTCAGTTTTACGTAGCCAAGGGAAAACTCTCCTGCCAGCTATACCAGCGCAGTGCCGATGTTTTTTTGGGAGTTCCCTTCAATATTGCCTCCTATGCTCTGCTAACGATGATGGTAGCCCGGGTATGTGATCTGGAGTTGGGGGAGTTCATTCATACCTTCGGCGACGCCCATTTGTATACCAATCATCTTGAACAAGCTGGGTTGCAGCTCAGTCGAAATTCTCGCCCCCTACCGACTATGAAAATTAATCCCACAGTGAAAGACCTTTTTTCGTTTCGCTACGAAGATTTTGAACTAATTAATTATGACCCTCATCCTCATATCAAAGCCGAGGTAGCCGTCTAGTGCAAGGTTTGAACACCCACCCCTCATTCCGATGATTTATCCTACCAAATGGGTAGCTAGTTACATGCGTAATGTAACCTATAAATGCTTGCTCATGCACTTTTAAGAAAACGAAAAATTCGAATAGTTATATAAAAAATCTTTTTCCATCATTATTCTACTCCACTTAGTAGGTTACCCGTGGTGATTCTCGGTGAACATTACCCGTCTGGTGTTCAACCGCAAACTCTCAATTAAAGTAGTTGGATAGGTGCCAAGTTTGATACAGTTAGACTGAACGTCTAATTATCAAGCCACCATGAAATATGTCAGTCTTCTCATCCTCATCATTATTACCCGAACTGCTTTTGCCTCTGATTTATCTCAGCAGGGAGTTTGGTGTACCGGAAAAATAACATTAGATAATGATGTAGTACTAGAAGGTAAAATTAGTTATGATCTTAAGTTCGATGCTATTCAAATTAAGACCGATGATTTAGTCAGAACCTACACGGCTGAAACCATCGCTGACTTTGAGATATTTGACCCAATTAAATACCGGCACCGTAAGTACGTAGCGGTTGACCTTCCAATGAAAGAGGGGTACCAGCGTAAGACTTTCTTTGAAATATTATCTGAGGGAAAGATCACAATACTGAGAAAGAGCAAATATGTGCGTCGCCCGCGCGTTACCGAAGACTTTAGAGCTCCCCACATTTATCTGAATGCTGTTTGCCGACACACGTACTATGTTTACCAAGCAGGCGCATTCGTTGAAATAGAAGATTTTGTGTCGCAGGTAATGCCTCTTATGAATTCACATCAGGAGAAAGTTGCTGGCTACGTAAAGCAGTGTAAACTGAGGTTGAAGGAAATTCATGAGCAAATGCGTGTCGTCTATTTGTACAACCAACTAGTTATTGAGCAGGAGAAGCCTTCTTTTATTAGTGAGTCGATAGGAAAGGATTAGCGTAATCGTCATAACGTATTCTGCCATACCAAATAATTACGACTTATACTGCTAATATTTGGTTTCTGATGAAATAACCCATACATGGTAGAACCAGAACCACTCATGCTCGCGTAGAATGCCCCAGCACTGTAAAGTTGTTCTTTAATGGTTGCCAAAATCGGATACTGGGCAAATACCGAAGCTTCAAAATCATTGACTACATTTTCTTTCCATCCCTCAGCCGGTTGGCTCAACCTTTCGTGAAGGGAAACTGACTGTGCTTGCGAGTTTGCCTGCCGTGGGATTACTTGGGAGTATGCCTCGGCAGTAGATACCGCAATCTCAGGGAAGATCAGTACAATATATTTTCCGTTCAGATCTAGAGAAATATCGTCAAACTGATTACCCGTTCCGCTCGCCAGCACTGGCTGATTTCGAATAAAGAACGGACAATCGCTTCCTAATTGGCTGGCGTAGCTTTCTAGTTGCTTATCGGTAAGTGATAAAGAAAATAGTTCGTTTAGGCTACGAAGCAGAAAAGAAGCATTGGATGAGCCGCCACCTAACCCACCGCCCATCGGAATTATTTTATGCAAATGGATTTGTACCGGAAACAAATTGAAGTCGGCTTTTAACAACTGGTAGGCTCGCACGCATAAATTTTCTTCTGGGTTTCCCGGAATTGCTAAACCCGACGTTGTAAACTGAAAGGTTTCATCGGAACGCCGATCGCCGGAACGCCGGCCGACCTCAATTACCTCCAAAATATCCCGCAACGGAATCGGCACGAAACAGGTCTCAATGTTATGATAACCGTCCTTCCGCCTACTTACAATATGTAAGCCCAGATTGACCTTCGCATTTGGGAAAGTAACCATAATCGGAAACTGAAGACCGGAGTCGGGAAACCGAATTCCGGTATCCACTATCCGGACTCCGTAAATTTATTTGCTCAATTCCTCAATAATATGTTCGCTGATTCCGGCTGAAGAGAAGCCACCATCGTGCATTAGGTTCTGCATCGTCACCATCCGGGTGAAGTCAGAGAAAAGCGTAACAATATAGTTAGCACAATCTTCAGCAGAGGCATTGCCGAGTGGAGCCATTTTGTCGGCGTAGTCAAAGAACACATCAAATCCAGAGATACCTGTTCCAGCGGTGGTTTTCGTGGGTGACTGCGAAACAGTATTCACTCGGATATTTTTTAGGCGAGCTAATCGAGCTCCGTAACTGCGGGCAATAGATTCCAATACGGCTTTAGCCTGCGCCATATCTCCGTAATCGGGGAAGTTACGCTGAGCAGCAATGTACGTAAGAGCCGCAATTGATCCCCATTCGTTCATCACATCCATTTTTTCAGCCACTTGCATCATCTTGTGAAACGAAAGCCCAGAAATATCCAGTGTTTTCAGAAACCAGTCGTAGTTCAGGTTGCCGTATTCTCGCCCCTTACGAACGTTAGGACTCATGCCTATAGAGTGCAGAATAAAATCTAGATTGCCACCTAAGGCTTCGGTAGATTCTTGGAAAAGCTTTTCTAAGTCTTCTAACGAGGTAGCATCAGCCGCAATTACCTTAGCATCGCACTGTTCGGCTAGCTCATTGATTTTGCCCATCCGCAGTGCCACCGGAGCATTGGTCAGCGTAAAAGATGCTCCTTCCTCCCGGGCCTTTAAAGCCACCTTCCAGGCAATAGAATTTTCGTCTAATGCCCCGAAAATAATACCTCGTTTGCCCGCTAATAAATTATAACCCATAACCTATCTGTTTGATAATGTTGTGTATTTTCTAGTTAGCAAAACTAATACAATTTCGCTTGGCTTCAGTAGTCTATACTGCTTTTTTCCTTCAACCCTTAATCATCATTATAATAGAAGGTATTGCTTCTCATTTGCATTCTGGCCTAATTAAAAGTACAATGCATGCAGGCGTAAACCATCTAATCGATTGTACTCTAACGTTGGTGCTGGAATCTTGACATAATTAAGAGCCCAAAGCACTTTCTTTAAATAAGGGTTAGAAACGGGCAATTTAGTTAGGTCAACATCTAGTGAGAGAAAGAATTGGCGGTAGCGAATCAAATCGGGCATCTGAATACCTCGCGAAACCTCTGGATTACGAAACTCCGATAACATTCCATTGCCACTGTAGCCCCAGGCCACATTCAGCCACGGTGGCAGATTAGACGAGCGAAAGAGCGACTTTAGGTTGGTTGACAACCAATAGGTATGGCCGTTATAATCTTGGAAAAAACGTTCTCCGTGCGTTTCACCCAGTACCCACGGTCGATATTGAGCGTAAGAAGAAGGCGAATAAGAAAACTTCATTCGTACCGCTTGTTCCTTGAGCCAAGCTTGCTGAGTTATAAACAGGGCAGAACCTGCCGCATTAGCAATCATATCGCCCCACGAAAAACCGTAGCCTTCGTACAGGCCATCGAATACTTCAATTGGAGTTTGTAACACCAAGCCTAGCGTTCCTCCGTACAGCAGGGATTTTTTATGAGATACTCCGGCCCAGCGCAGGGCATGGTAACCGATCTCGCTTTCAAAGTAGGCTGCGTACATATGCCCAGCTTTGTCTAGTTGCAGCCACCCGGCGTTATCATTGTACCAGTGAAACGGAACCGATTCGTGATTACGGTACCACACAAACTGTAGGTAGGATAATCCCGCCGCGTAAAACGCTGATTCAGCTAAAATAACCGTGCGAAGTCGCCCCAAGTGAAGAGTATCAGGGTAGGTTGATTGGGCGGAGGTAGTACCAACCGACAGAAGTATTGTCAATAGCAATGAGTAGCTAAACACTATTTTTCTGGTACACATAGAAAGCTAACGTGGCTCTGCGGTTTAGCATCTACGAAAACAGAAATTTATTCTAACCCCTAAACAAATTGATCGCGCTATTTATGAATCAGCGTTTACCACCAAGTGCGGAACAGCAGATAAATCCCAGTCGATAACTAGCCCTTTCGTTAGGTCTTCAGCAATTGCTTTTCCGTAAAGATACTCACAAAGATACAAGGCGGCTTCAAAGGACTTGGCGCCACCAGCGGAGGTGATGAATTTACTATCGTGTACAAATAACACATCTTCGTAAACTTTTAACTGCGGAAACATTTTCCGATAAGCTTCAACATCACTAGGAAATGTGGTAGAAGCATAACCATCTAAAATTCCGGCTTTAGCCAGCACAAATGCGCCGTCGCAGTGGGAGGTGACAAACTGAGCATCTTCGGCAGTGCTACGCACAAAGTCTAGCATAGCTTCATCTTCCAAGTCAGTATCCAGATGATGTTCAGCACTGGGTACTACCAGAATATCAATCGCTGGAAATTCATCCTCAAGATAATTGTAATCCGGCATAATCCGTATCCCTTCAAAAGTGGTAACCACCTCAGCGGTGTTAGCTACCGTAAATACCCGCATGGGCTTAATTCCTTCACGGAAAATGGTATGCTGGAAAATATCGTAGGGAGCCGTAAGTTCGGTGTTGTACACTCCGTCCATAATCAGCAAAGCTACGTTGTACGCTTCCTGTAAAGTGTCGGTTGAAGCAGATACGTTTTCAGCAGTGGCGGACTGCGTTGGGTCACATCCTAAATTACTGAAGCCAAGTGCAAGGAAAATAATTAGTGGGCGTAGCGATCGTCGCATATTTTTCGATCTGGATTCTTAGTTAGCCCGAAAGTAGCAAAATTAAAAGACTTTGAAAGCGAATTATTCTCCTTGAATCTCAGTGAGTGTTTGTATAATCTGA